>CAZTFS010000023.1:0-24425 GCA_964613045.1 uncultured Eubacteriales bacterium | reverse complement strand
TTTATGCTTTTTTGCAAACTATCTTATCATCATCAACTGTTACATTTATGGCATTTATGCTCATATTTCGGTTTTCAATGATAATATTTGCGATCGCATCTTCAATATTCTTTCTGATTGCGATTCTGATGTCACGTGCTCCTCTTTCGCCGCCTGTTGCAATCTTTGCAACTGTTGAGGCTGTTTCATCGGCAACATTAAGCTCAATTCCTTTGTCACGAAGTCCCGGAACAAGGTCAGCAATGAGTATCTTTGCGATCTTCTCATAATCGGATTCCTTAAGCTCGTTGAAGACGATAACTTCATCAACTCTGCCGATAAATTCGGGACGAAGAAATTCATGAAGACCTTTCATTGCCTTTTCTTTAGAGGCATCATTGCTGTTTTTGCCGAAGCCCATTGCACTTTCACGGTTCTGACTGCCTGCGTTGGACGTCATTATGATAACCGTATTTGAAAAATCAACTGTTCTGCCCTGTGCATCGCTTGTCTTACCCTCGTCAAGAATCTGAAGAAGAATATTCATTACATCGGGATGTGCTTTTTCAATCTCATCAAAAAGAATGACGGAATAGGGCTTTCTTCTGACCTTTTCGGTAAGCTGACCTGCCTCATCATAGCCAACGTATCCCGGAGGTGAACCGATGATTCTTGAAACGCTGTGTTTCTCCATAAATTCAGACATATCAAGTCTGATAAGAGTTTCGGGTGTGTCAAAAAGCTCATTCGCAAGCTGTTTTACAAGCTCAGTCTTACCGACACCCGTAGGACCTACAAAAATAAAGGATGCTGGTCTTTTCTGCGGATTTATCTGAATCTTGTTTCTTCTTATCGCCGCAGAAACTGCTTCAACAGCATCGTCCTGACCGATGATTCTTGCCTTAAGATGAGCTTCCATATCGGCAAGCTTATCAAGGTCGGAATCGATTATCTTTCTTACGGGAATACCTGTCCAGAGATTGATGACCTTTGCAAGATCGTCCTCGGTAACATCGTTATCCTGTGCCTTTTGACGCAACTCGGGAAGTCGATTCTCAAGAGAAAGTATCTCGGAACGAACGGATGCAAGCTCCTCATAGTCGGGCTCTTCACCGTCCTGAGTATTCATAAGTGCTTCCTCCTGTGCCTTAAGCTCTGTAAGCTTGTTTTCGGCAATTTCACAGTCACTGATAGCTTTGTTGCGAAGATTTGCACATGTGCAGGCTTCATCAAGAAGGTCAATTGCCTTATCAGGCAGGAAACGGTCATTGATATATCTCTCTGAAAGAGTTACGGTCAGATAAAGAAGTCTGTCTGAAATTCTGACACGGTGATACATTTCATAGTAGCCCTTGATGCCGAGAAGCATTTTATATGCATCGTCAATTGAGGGTTCTTCAACCTTAACGGGCTGGAAACGTCTTTCAAGTGCGGAGTCCTTCTCGATATATTTACGGTACTCGGTAAATGTCGTTGCACCGACAACCTGTATCTCGCCTCGGGACAATGCGGGCTTTAATATATTGGCAGCATTCATTGAGCCTTCCGCATCACCTGTACCCACAAGGTTGTGAACTTCATCAATAAAGAGGATTATATTGCCCTCTGCCTTAACTTCATCAACAAGTCCCTTTATACGGCTTTCAAACTGACCTCTGAACTGAGTACCTGCAACAAGTGCGGTAAGGTCAAGAAGGTGTATCTCTTTATCAACAAGCTTTGCAGGAACAGCACCTGCAGCTATTTTAAGAGCAAGTCCCTCGGCAATGGCAGTCTTACCTACACCGGGTTCACCGATAAGACATGGGTTATTCTTAGTTCTTCTGCAAAGTATCTGAGTTACTCTGTATATTTCGTCCTCTCTGCCGATTATTGCATCGATCTTGCCGTCTCTTGCCTTCTTTGTAAGATCGGTACAGTAAAGATTGAGGAATTTTCTCTGTTTTTCCTGTTTGGGCTGATGCTTATCTTTGCCGAAACGCTTTTTATGAGTTTTTTCCTGAGGAAGCTCTTCCCCCTCATTTTTTACGGTCATTGCCGTTTCGTCACTGTTTTTCTTGCCCATCATGCCGTTCATGAAGCCGAACGGGAACGTGCCGGCACCGCCGGGCTGAAAGCCGTCGATATCGCCCATGGCATCCATTGCATCGCCGAGCTGTTCACTGACTGCATCAATGTCCTCTTCGGTAATGCCCATATTCTCCATCATCTGCTTGATAGGTCCTATGTTCATATCCATTGCACACTTGAGACAAAGTCCCTCCTGTGTAGTGTCTTCACCCTGAATCTTGGAAATAAATACTACTGCGGGATTTTTACCGCATTTTGCACATAACATTTTATTCATTAATTTTCTCCTTTAATCATCCCCGAAAGTTGACGCTTTTACAAGGTCGAGGATATCCTTGCTTGAAAAATTATACACTCCGTTACAGAACTGACATCTGACCTCGGTATTCTCATCATTAGCCATATCCTTAAGCTCCGCACTGCCGGCAGAGATCAATGCCTGCTCAACTCTTTCTCTTGAACAGTCACATTTATATACGGGATGCATCTCATCAAGAACTTCAATATTGAATGAGGGCAGAACAGCCTTACATATCTGTTCGGGTGTCATACCGTCAACAAGCATTTTTGTAACAGATGAGATTCCCTCTATATCCTTTTCTATCTTATCAATGGTATCATCAAAAGCTGTAGGAAGAAGCTGGATAAGAAATCCGCCCGCTTTAAGAACCGATCTGTCCTGAGCCACAAGAACGCCCAGACCGCAGACTGACGGAGTCTGTTCACTTGCGGCAAAATAAGCTGTAATGTCCTCTGCAATCTCACCGGAAACGATGGGAACCTGACCGACAAAAGGCTCTTTCAGACCTAAATCCTTGATAACGGTAAGAAAGCCTTCCTTACCTACGGCACCGCCAACGTCAAGCTTACCCTTACTGTTTAGCGGCAATTCAACATTGCCGTCAACTATATAGCCCTTGACATGGCATGAGCTGTCTGCAACCGCAAGAACGGAACCTGCAGGACCGCCGCCGTTTATCTTGAGAGTCAGAGTATCATTTTTGCCCTTGAGCATACTTCCCATCATTGCCGATGCGGTCAAAAGTCTGCCCAATGCGGCTGTACACACTTTTGATGTGCCGTGTATTTCATAAGCTTCCTGAACAACATCGGTCGTATCACATGCCATTATAAGCAGTGTACCGTCGTCAGAAATACATCTAACAAGATTTCCCATTATATATTTTACCTCTGTTTTTTATAATTTTACCGCAGAAATATAAACCCTTTGTGAATTTTCGTGCGGTTCATCAAACGTCATGTCGTCATACAGACCTGTTACGCTGAAGCCTGCATCACCGAGCCATTTGCATATATCTTCAATATCATAAGCCCTTTCGGAAAAGCTCTCGGAATTTCTTATATACACGCCGTTTTCCTTTGTGAAAATATCGAGATTAATATCAACTGTACGGCTCTTTCTTCTGTATGAATTCTGCCACACAAGATACACATCATCTTTTTCGCAGACGATAGTGTTATTACCGAGAATGTGTTCGTGTTTATAAGGAGTATTGACATCAAAGACAAAAGCTCCGCCTTTTTCGGTAAACAGCGAAACACAAGCAAACGCTTTTTTAACATCAACAGGCTTTAAAAGATGATTTATTCCGTCCAACGAGCAAACTGCGGCGTTTACAGTTCCGTAAAGATCAAGCTCGGTCATATCCTGACAGAGAACCAGTGCATCAGGCAGTCTTTCCCTTGCAAATCCCAACATTTCCGGTGAAGAATCAACAAGTATCATATCGTAACCTTTTTTTGCGATAAGCTCTGACAGAGAGCCTGTACCGCAAGCAAGATCAAGCAATATACCGTTTTCACAGCCGTTTCGTTTTAAGAGCTGACAAATATAATCCGCCCGTTTTTCATACTCAACATTAAATGTCAGCGTATCATAAACACAAGCAAATGAGGAATAACTCATTCTTTATCTATCCTCTTGAATATCTCATACTGAGCGTAATTTGTCATATATCGCTTTACACGGCTGATAGTTGCGGGAGATGCACCTGTCTGCTCCTCGATCTCATCATACTTTTTACCCTCAGCAACCATTTTTGCAACCACAAAACGCTGTGCCATTGAATATATCTCAGTATCAGTACAAAGATCCTTGAAGAAGGCAGCTACCTCTTCCTCGTTCTTAAGGGTAAGTATTGCCTTACAAAGCATTGTTGCATTTTCCTGTTTTACGCTGTCTTTCATTGTTTATCAATCCTTTTCCGATGATTATATCAAAGATTCTTGAAAAATTCTTTAACTTCCGAAGCCTTACCGCAGGATAATGCACCTTCGGGACATGCCGATACATAACAGCTCGGGCCGTATTTTGAGAAAATTGCCGGTGCTTTGACTCTTAACTGTCTGAGCATTTCGACGGCATAATCTCTTATCTCCCACTGAGCACGGTTACAAGTTCTCAGCTTCATAAAGAGAAGCAGTTCTCTGCCGTTCATTGAAGAAACGATATCAAGAGTATTACCGCTCATCTGACAGTAGACTATTTCCTCTTCGCTGCAGCCTTCAGCCTTAAGCAAATCGTACAGCTCTTTCATTTTAGCAAACGCCGCAATATATCTGTCAAGAAGTGACTTGTCTGCTTTTACGGTATCGGGAACAATGTATTTTGTTCTGTCCGTAAGTGTAAGACAAGGAACCATGAGACCGTGCATTCTGTGACGTGCAAAATGTGTTATGGTGGAAAGTGACACACCGTTGAGTCTGAATGTGTAATTGATAGTCTCAAGGGGTCTGGGTCTGAGAGATGATGTTACACAGTCAATTATCTTATCTACATTGCTATCATCTTCGATTATACGCTCAACCGTATCGGGGGCATACTGTCTTGTCCAGATGAGTGCAGACCTTGCAACACTTTTTTCCGCATCGGCTGAGAACGAAATAAGCTGAACTTTTTCACCGCTGTCCTCAGATGCAGACGCATAATTGTTGAACATATAGCCCAAAGCTATCTTATCGGAATTTTCGGGTCTTCTTTTATAGAAATCCGTACAGATACCGGGAACAAGTGCTTCTGTCTGTTCATAAAGCTGAGTTCCGAGGTCGTAAAGCTCTTTGAACGCACTTCCTCTGCCGAAAAGCATGGAACGAAGCACATGAAGAAGTTCTCTTGCATTTATCGTGCAGAAGAAATTACTTCTCAGACAGTACGGAAGCAGAAATCTTGCATCCTCTTTGGGAACACCTGCGTCAATGAAAGCATTATATTCGTCAAAAAGATAGTCCATCGTTTCGCTGTATCTGTCCTCAAGGTCTTTACTCCTGAGAAACGGTACGTAATATCCGCAGTCACCGAAATTGACATAACGTCTTGATTTGACTGTAAAAGAAGCAAGTCTGAATTCGATCATAAACTGCTCAACAAAAACGGAAACATCCTTAAATGCAATATTGAAAACTGTATGCTCAATAGTCGAATTGTGCCCCGAACGGGTTACTTTTGCTATAAGCTTTGCGTTCTTTTCCGTATCCTGCGATTTCTCGTATATATCGAATGCATTGCCCTCCTGCGTAGATATTCTGCCTGCTGCAGCGGGGATCTTTTCGCCTGTGTCGGTCATACCGAGAATTTTTACAACAGAACCTCTGTAATTATCTGTATTCATATTCCGTTCACCTCAAAATTAATCAGATTAATATTATCACACAATGAAGAAAAGGTCAACTAAAATATATTAAAAATAAACTTGAAAATTATAAATGCTTGTGATATATTGTGTATGAAAATTAATTTTCGGAAGTGGTACAAGTGGATAAAATTAAAATTGGTGTTCTGGGTGCAGGCAGAGGCAAATCAATGATGCAATACTGTCAGTCTGCTGACAATGCGGTACTTGTTGCAGTATGCGACTATTCAGAATTCCACCTAAACAGAATAAAAGAAAAACTCAACGATGACAGTATTACATATTACTCATCCTTTGATGAGTTTATCGACCATGATATGGATGCAGTTGTTCTTGCAAACTTTGCAAATGAACATGTACCTTTCGCAATAAAATGTCTTAACAAGGGGCTTCATGTTATAAGCGAGGTTCTTCCCTGTCAGTCACTCAAAGAAGCTGTTGAGCTTGTCGAGGCTGTTGAGAGATCGGGTAAGATCTATGCTTATGCGGAAAATTACTGCTACATGCCCTCAACATACGAAATGAGAAAGCTCTACAGAGAGGGTAAGATCGGTGAATTTGAGTACGGCGAAGGCGAATACATGCACAACTGCGAGCCCGACTGGGATTATCTCACTTTCGGCGATCCCGATCACTGGAGAAATACAATGAGTGCATTCTACTACTGCACGCATTCCATCGGTCCTCTTATTCATATTACAGGTCTTCGTCCCGTTTCAGTTACAGGCTTTGAGATGCCTTTCAACGCAAGAATGGCAAGAATGGGAGCAAAAGCAGGTAATGCGGCAGTTGAGATGATAACTCTCGAAAACGGTGCAATAATAAAGAGTCTTCACGGCGTCGGCTGTTCGAGAAATTCTATCTGGTACACGGTTTACGGTTCTGACGGAAGACTTGAAAGTGCAAGAGAAGACACTAAAAAAGGCGATGTTACCACACTTTACGTAAACAATCCCGACAATTTCTCAGTCAAGTGTTATCAGCCCAGATCAGCATTTGATGATATCGCAAAGGACTTCGGTCACGGAAATTCTGATTTCTACTCAATGTATCATGCTGTTGAAAAAATGCTCGGCAACGAAAAAGCTGATATTGTTGATGTTTATGAGGCTCTTGACATGTTCCTGCCCGGTCTGTTTGCTTACCGTTCGGTTTTAAACGGCGGTATCCCCATGGAAGTACCGGATTTCAGAGATCCCGCTGTCAGAGAGAAATACAGAAACGACACTGCATGTACCGATCCCAAGGTTGCAGGTGACATGCTTATTCCGTCATACTCAAAGGGCAATCCCGAAATTCCCGATGAAGTTTATGAAGAGCATAAGAGAACATGGAAAACTCACGTAATGTCTCAGAATAAGCAATTAAAGCTCATGGTATTCCCCAAAAACAAGGATATTCCTCAGCTTCCCGAGGGCTACTCTGTCAGAAAATATCAGGGTGAAGAGGATATTCCCCACTGGATAAGAATCTGCAACAACGGTCTTGTAAGATACGGTGCGGATAATACCGCATTTACAGAATGCATGGAACATATCAACTGTTATGAGGACACATTCTTCATTCTTAATGAAGAAAAATTGCCCATTGCGACAATAACTGCAGTTTGCAAGTATCCCGCAACAGGCTTAGGTCTTGTTCATATGGTTTCCGTCGCTGATTCCGAAAGAGGAAAGGGACTCGGTCATACTCTTTGTTCAATCGCTGAAAAGCATTTCTTTGAAAACGGTGTTGAAAAAGCAATCCTCACAACAGACGATTACAGAGTTGCGGCATGCAAGAGCTATCTTAAAGCAGGCTGGATGCCCGTAAATCATGACGTTGATATGGTTCTCCGTTGGACCAGAGTTATGAAGAAGCTCGGTATTGATGAGCTTCAGATGTTAACCGAGGACGGAGAAAAGGATATTCTGCTGAAAGCCTAAACAATAATTTGTCCGTCACAGCAAATGTTTTTCAAACACCTGCGTATCGTAATCAAAGTCCTTAATTTTTAAATAATGTGCGGCACAGTCGATAAGTGCTTTCATGGGTGACAATCCTATGAGTTCGGTGCATTTAACGGCTGTTCCGTATTTTTTTGCCTCTTCCCTGACCTTATCAACGACTGTATGAAGCGATGTTGTCTTATAATCGGTGAAATTTATTGAAACCTGAGCAGTATTCGATTCATGAAGCATAAGACCGAGAGCCTTGACGCAGGGATAACCGCCGTTTGAAAAACGGATGGTTTTTGCGATTTTTTTAGCGATCTCAACATCCTCCGTTTCAAGCTCGATATTAAAAGCAATTAAAAATTCTCTTGCACCTACAATGGTGATACCGGCAGTTTTGTGATATCCGGTGCCGAAATCGGGTTGCCATTCGGGAAGCTTCGTCTTTTCAGAAAGTCCTTCAAACTGACCTTTTCTTACTTCCGCAAGATTCTCACGGTGTGGTGCTGAAGCTGCTTTTTCATATAAATAGACGGGAATACCTGTTTCGGCATAAATACGACTTCCTGCTGTTTTTGCACAGCTGACAGCTTCCTCCATAGTAACATTTTTGACCGGTATAAAAGGACATACATCAACAGCCCCCATACGAGGATGCTCTCCCGTATGCTTTGTAAGGTCAATAAGCTCAGACGCCTTCTTACAAAGACGGACAGCAGCTTCAACCGTATCCTCGGGAGCACCTGTAAATGTAATTACAGAACGGTTATGGTCATGGTCTGACGTAAAGTTAAGCACCTTTACACCTTCAACCGATGCAACTGCATTCACACATTCGGAAACGATGTTCATATCTCTGCCTTCGCTGATATTAGGAACGCATTCAATTATTTTATCAGACATATTTTTCACCTATAATATCCATCGGGTACAGCCCGATAAATTATTTTTTAAGCGGTCGGGAAACCGACCGCTTTTGCTTTACTTTGATTTAATTAAAACATCAGACATAGCGGCAAGCGATCGGGAAAGAGCAGCTACGCCGTCGTTTGAAGAATCAGCAAATATCTTATTTGCCGAGCCGGATGTAAACAGAAGTGCAAAGATATCTTTACTGCTTGTCTTCTCTCCTGCAAGAACTTTTCTCATACAGTCAGAGAAAGTAGTTTTTATCTTCTCGCTGTGAATACGGCTCTTGAGAATATATGCATTCTCATACATCTCTTTATTTTTCTCATCTTTAAAGAACTTGCCGTCAGAAGACGGGATAAGATTATAGAATGTACCGAGATAATTGGTTATCACATCATAGGAGGTCATACATTCTGATTTGACCCTGTCGGCAAATTCTGCATCAATAACATATCTGTTACCGCTTTTTTCACTGAATGTTTTAAGGAAATTAAGTACACTGAGAATGTACTCGGGAGCATCTCCTGAGGGAGTTCCGACTACAAGACCGCTTGAAGAATTTACAATATATCCTTTTTCGGCACACTCAAGAATTGCCATGGCAAAAAGAGCCGTGACCTTCTTTGTGGTGGACTTGGGTGCAATTCTTGAATACGGCACAAGCATCTTATATGCAGCACATGCACTCAGCTGTGAATCGAGGGCAGTTATTTCTGCCTTTTCATCAGCAGGCTTTTTTCCAGCTTTCTTTTCAATGGATGATCTTCTCAATTTATCGCTGAAGAGAGCAAGAATAATAACAACTATCACAACCGCAGCAATAAACAACCAGTAAAGTATGTCGAGAATAACATTCAAAACCTTCCTGAAGCCTTCCTTGAATGCGGAATATTTTACAAGTGCCTCAGCTTCAAACACATCGGTATCGCACTTGACATCAATTCTGAATGTATCATATACACGACCGGGAGAATATTCAACCGTATTTCCGCTCAGAAGAGCTGATGACTCCTCATCAAAAAGGATATCATCTGATTCGATTCCCTCGGGAAAATAAACAGTTGCAGAAATATTATTGCCCACATACTCAAATGTTTTTCCGATAAAAACATAAGCAAATTCAGCATTATTGCCGTTTTTCTTTACAGCACCGTTGAGTGTGTAAGAAACAGTGTATTCCTTTGTTTCCTGTGCCGAAGGTGAATTTATAACGATATTAAGACTTCTGCCGTCGGACGATTCACCGTAACGGTATGTATTGGCACCGCTTTTTGCTTCGGGAATAGCTTCACCGTTGATTTTGACTGCGATATCAGTAACAGTATCAAACTTTTCAAGTGCAGTCATCTCATTCTGATTCTTACTGTCGTAAAGATCGATCCATCTTGTAAAACCATCGCCTGTGCCTGAATATTCAACATTCCATGTTTCTGTTACGCTGACCGTTCCGTCTGCATTAATAACTGCATCAAAATGAGCATTTGCTATAGCAAGCTCTGCTGCCGCAGAAACATTTACTGACAGAACAGACACAAGAAGCATTATGACCGTAAAGACAGTTGCAACAAATCTTTTCATAAAATCATATCCTTTCAGTTGTTATCACCGCTGTGAAGTTCATAATAATATACACTCGTTTCGTCAATCCCCTGGCTTCTGATAACCATTTTTGCGTATGACATATCGGAAAGTCGCTGTAATGAATAAGCTATTTCCTTTTCATAGGCATCGGATCTGAGAAATGAATTTCTGTGAAAAATTCTGATAAGCTCGTATGCCGCATAAAGCACCACTGCAATGCCCGCAAGGCACACACCGAGAATCAATTCACGCTTCATCAGAATGATAAAGAGGAAAAGGGCATAGATAAGGATAAGTCCTATCCGCAGATTACCGTAAAGAGAAGAAAAATATATATCAAAATATCTTTTTCCGCTGATAAGTGCAGGCTCAAAAATTGTTTTCCTGTAAGACTTTTTTGAGCATTGAGGACACATTATCATCGGATCGCCGACTTTTTTGCCTTTCCTTGCAGTTCTGTCATAATATTCACAGGAGCAGAACGGACACTTGAATATCTGATAATCTTTCATTCTTCCCATTTTTTAATTCCTCGCAAAATTATATAAATATCAGTCACACAGTTCAATACCGTCGGGTATTGAGAATTTAACACATCTTACCGAATCACAGTATGTTATCCATACACTGATCTTACCCTTTGGTGTCATAATACTTCCCGAGATATCACCCGACTCAGGGATATCCGCAGGATCAATACGGACTTTTTCCCAGCCGTATGTACCCTCGACCTGCTTTATGCCGAGAATATATGTAAATATATACTCGCTGACGGCACCGAACATGGGATGCGACAACGAATCACAGCCGTCCCAGTTTTCCCAGATAGTAACAGCACCGTGTTTTCTCATATAACCGAAGGAGTTTTCCTCTTCGTTTGTCATCATAAGCCACGCAAGTGAGCCGTAGCCCCTTTCAAAAAGCACACGGACAACAATATCCGTACCGAAAATACCTGTATCAAGATGACCGAGTTCGGTATAATGCTTAACGAGGTTTTCTTCGGTGCGTTCATCGCCGAAACCTAAATCAAGTGCAAATGCATCCGCACCCTGTATTCCGTCACAGAATGAACCTGTTTCTTCATCAAAGAATTTCTCAATAAATGAATTTGAAACTGTGAAAAACTCATCTTCAAGATATTTTGCATCTTCTGTTCTGCCGAGTATCTCTGCGGATCTCATTGTCATATCGATGCACTTGAGATAGAAGTAGGTATTTACATATTCATTGGGTATCTTTATATCATTGCCCAAAGTACACCAATCGCCTAAGCACCAGCCGTCTTTTTCCTCCCGGACAACAATATTATCATCGCATCTTGATTTCATGTAATCAAGATACTTCATCATTCTTGAATAATATTTTTCAAGAACCGAAACGTCACCGAATTTTTTATAGAAAGTCCAGGGCACGATGACCATTGCACCGCCCCAGCCTCCGGGACCGCCTCCGCCGCCGTACATGGGTGCGGTATGCTGAACATGCCCGTTATATATATCCTGACAGTCGGCAATATCGTCCATCCATTTTCTGTACATCTTTTCGGAATCGAAAATGGTCATGCCTGCACCTGAACAAAGCTGTCCGTCACCCGTGTAACCGAGTCTTTCTCTGTGAGGACAGTCAGAAGGTATCATACCGTGGATATTGCAATTCTGAGTCTTGCAATAAGCATCAAAAAACCATGCAAGAACTTCGTTTTCCGTTTTCAGCTCGGCAGTAACGGGAACGGGTGAATACACAACATCAAATCTTACCAACCGTGCATTTCCCTCGACACGTATATATCTGCCTGCACGCCATGTAAAAACAGGTCTGAATTCACGCATTTTTTCACCGCAGATATACTTATCCTGCTGTTTTCTCCATTCGCCGCCTGTATGACGGAGAAGAAACTCGCCGTTTTCGTCGATCCTCTCGGAAAATGTGACGGTTGCTTCGTCACCGGGCTTTGCATCGTCGTTGAATCTGATCACCCACAAGCCCGAAGCATCGGCACAAAGATCATAAAGCTTGCCTCTTTCATCATTCATAATGAGTTCAGGCTCAATACTGTAATCAATTCTGTCACCGCTGAAATCCTGCAATGCCATAACTGCGGATTCCACCTGCACTTCGCTTAATGCAAGCCAGTCGCTGTCATCATAATCGGCACAGAAAACATTTTCATCGTATTCCCTGCCGTCGATCGTTTCATTTATGTAAATGCTTGTACGCTTGATATAGCTTTTTTTGCAGACAGCCGTATTGTCAGAGCATATCTCTGAGATACTGCCGTCCTTCATTTTAATGATTATCTTGAAAATAACCTTGGGTTCGCCCCATTTGGGCATACCCTCTGCGGGATTTTCATACTGACCGTACCAGCCGTTCCCCACATGCAGAGCAAGAACATTTCTGCCGCTGACAAACATATCTGTTACATCATACTCAAGATAATATCTTCTCTGAGTCATGGTATCAAAAATAGGATACGATGCCTGTGACAGATCACGTTTTTCATAGTTTGTCCATGCAGGGATAAACATTTCCTCCGTGAGCTTTCTGCCGTTAAAATACGGCTCTGCAAAGCCCATTGCGTTTATCCTGACAAGAACGGACTGAGCATCGGTCATATCAAATGTCTTCCGCACAAAATACGCAGCAGTGCCCTTTTCGGTCTCAAGGTATTTGCAGTTATCAAACTCAAATGATGTTACCATTGGCACGTTTTTGCGGTTTTCGTCGGTAAATTCACAGCCTGAAACGGCAAAACCGCATTTTTCATAAAAGCCCACAGCATAGCTCTGAGCATTGACGGTAACTTTTTCAGCTCCGTTCTTTTTGCATTCCTCAACAAGGGCAAGCACAAGCTCCTTACCCTTGCCCTTACCCCTCATTTCCTTTGAGAATGCAATATTATCAATATGAAACACATCTTCTGCTTCCTTATAGAATCGGCCGCAGCCCACCGGTCTTCCCTCATCTTCAAGAGCAAGAAAACCGGCTGTTTCTTCGTGTTCATCAAACAATTTGATCTCGGGATAGCCCTGTTCTTCAACAAAGACAGTTTTTCTCAATTCTCTGACTTCTTCACTTTTGACAAGTCTGATCTCTGACATATTTATCACTCCGTAACAACGGTAAATTCGTAAATAAGCATGCTGTCTTCATCAAGCTTATAGCTGTCAAGTGTGATAGGACCGCAACTGCCCGTACCTGCACCTCTTATATATCCGTCAACAGTAAGAACTGTTGAATCCGAATATTCTATCTGCTCCTGATGCTTTGCCGCATAAAGAGCCTGCTGAGTATAATTATGAATGTTGAATGCAAATCTTTCCTCTGCATAAACATTGAAATAATGTCCCGTACCGTCATAAACCTTGAGCCATTTTACATTACAGTGCTCACCGTTATCCTGAGGATAGATGTACGGCTCGTTCATATTCTTGACCTTGGATTTATATATACCGATGGGAGCCTGTATCTTAAAATCGGGAAGATTTTCCACGGGACCTCTGCCGTAATACTCAACATTTCTGAACTCGGGAGCAAGCTCGACGGTCATACCGAATCTGGGAAGATCCACAACCTCGTCAATGACTTTATTGAGAACAGCTCTTACCTTCATTTCACCTATGGGAGAGATCACATAATCGACCATGCATTCAAACAGGTCTTTCTTACCGCCCTTGATGTTATAAACGGACATAACAGATGCAGATGCACCGTCAATACATACATCAAATGCATCGGGAACAACTGTTACGTTATCAAGCTTCATCCCGCTCCATTTATCCTTAAGAGGTCTGTCGTTATCAAGAGGTACTCTGAATACATTGGGAACAAAGCCCTTTGTGCCGCAAGCCGGCTTCTGACAGATAAATTCCTTGCCGTTCTTTACGTATGAGATAAGATTGCCGTTTTCAGATGAAAATACTGCTTCGCCGTCAATAAACTTAACCTTGACCTTGAATCCGTCTGCTTCAACACATATCTTACCTTTTTTTGCAAGCTCATAAGTGACAGATACATCATTAAGAACTATCTGATCTCTTGAAACTTCATTTTCACCGTCGTTACAGATAAATGTAATCATGTAGTCATTATCCGCATCGATATTCTTAAACGGAACTTCAACAGTTATTGTCTCTTCGGGAGCAATGTCAAGACTGAGTTCACCGCTGTCACAGCAAACGCCGTTCTGCTCAAGAATCCACTTGAATGAAAGGTATGCTGAAGCCCTGAATCTGTTTGTGTTTGTAAAAGTGAAAATATTTCCGTCAACATGCTTAGCAATAACAGGACGGTAAATCTCCTTCATCTGAAGTGCACCTGTATGGAGTCTTCTGTCGGGATAGACAAGACCGTCAACGCAGAAGTTACCGTCATGGCGTTTTTCCTTATGATCACCGCCGTAGGTGTATCTGAAGGGATACTTTTTATCTCCCTCAGCGTGATATACGGCATGATCGCACCATTCCCAGACGCAACCGCCCATAAGGTTATCATGTTTATATATAAGCTCCCAGTATTCTTCAACCGCACCGGGACCGACACCCATTGCATGTGCATATTCGCAAAGGAAGAACGGCTTTTCAGCATAGTGCTTTGATATCGCCTTCACACTGCCGACACGCTTGCCTTCATATCTGCCTTCACATTTATATCTGCCCTCGCCTATCTGCTTTACGTTATCCTGATGAGTATACATTTCGGATACAACATCGTAAGCGACTCTCTTTGTACGGACAACCCCCTCATAATGAACGGGTATGGGAGTTCCCTGTGCCTTCAGGTATTCATAGCACTTATCCTGACACTTGTAGCCGCCTGCTTCGTTACCCAGCGACCACATTGCAATTGATGTGTGGCTTCTGTCACGCTTATACATTCTCATTACTCTGTCCACATAATGATGATGCCATTTAAGGTCGTTACTGATGCCGTTTCCGTCACCGTTGCAGACTTCCCATGCACCGTGTGTTTCAATATCGGCTTCATCAACCACATAAAGACCGTAAATATCGCAAAGAGAAATAAGGAAAGGATCGGGAGGATAGTGAGAAGTTCTCACAGCGTTGATATTAAGAGACTTCATAAGGCTGATATCAGCTTCAAGCTCCTCATGAGTCATTACATAGCCTGTCTTGGGCATGGAATCATGATGATTTACTCCCTTGAACTTTATTTTTTTACCGTTGAATAAGAAAACATTGCCTACTATCTCAACAGTCTTGAAACCTGTGAAATTACGCAGGGACATAACCTCTTTACCGTCTTTGTAAAGAGTTACGTAAAGTGTGTAAAGATAAGGAATTTCGGCATTCCACTCGGTAACAGAAAGAGAATCAAACTTAAATGTCATTTTCTGAGAAGCCTTCTGCTCCTTACATGCAACTTCCCTTTCACCGTCAAAAAGTGCTACGCCGACTGTACAGCCCTCTTCATAGCAAGGAACTTCAACGTCGCATGTCATGTCATACATGTCACCGTTCTTAACGGAGGATACTGCGTAGTCATAAATATAGGACTTGTCATAAGCGGTAAGAAGAACATCTCTGAATATACCTGTCTCACGGAACATATCCTGACACTCAAGATATGTGCCGTTACACCATCTGTGCATAAGAACGATAAGCTCATTCTCGCCCTCGGTGAGCTTTTCGGTAATATCAAATTCGGCAGTATTATGTGAGCCTTCGGAATAACCGATATAACTGCCGTTTACGTAGACCTCGATATTATTTGCATAGCCAAGGAAGGTAAGAACATAATTCTTACCCATATCTTCAATCAGAAATTTCTTTCTGTAGATACCTGCGGTCATATCATCGGGAACAGCAGGGGGTGTAACCTGAAACTCGTACGGACAGTTAAGGTATACAGGCTCCATATAACCTGTTCTCTGCCATGTAGACGGAACATTTACCTTGTCAAATCTGATATGAGCAGTATCAAGCACATCGGGAACTTTATCACAATGCTGATAAAACTTAAATTCCCATTCGCCCGAAAGACATGTCACCATATCAGAATCGTATCTTTCACGTCTGATATCTGTATTCTTTATCTTTTCAAGTTCGCCGTAAGGAATAAAGTATGCTCTCGGCTCGAGAATATTATCTCTGAACACCTTGAAGTTTCTGTAGTTTTTCTTCTGCAGGGTATATTTCATAACTGAACCTCCGTAACAGTTTAACGTTTTCCGTAATAAACAGTGAAAATATCTCACTTTAAAAATTATTGTAACATAAAGAGTTATTTTTTTCAATTGATAATTGAAAATTTATTAAAAACATGTTATGATATTTTCAAGATCAAAAGAACGGAAAAATGTTCACATGGATAATAAAAATTCAACTAACAATCAACGCTGTCCCGTTGCCGGAAAATGCGGCGGCTGTCAGCTTCAGAATATGACTTACGACCGTCAGCTGGCTTTCAAGCAGGCTAAGGTCGTAAAGCTTTTTGCGAAATACTGTCATGTAGCTCCTATTGAAGGCATGAGATCCCCTTACCATTACCGTAACAAGGTAAGTGCGGCTTTCGGAACAACAAAAAGCGGAATGATAATTTCCGGCGTATACCAGTCGAGCACTCATAATATCGTAAAAATCGATTCATGCATGCTTGAAGACCTCAATGCGGACAAGATAATTGTCACCATCAGAAATCTTCTGAAAGAATTCAAGCTCACGGCTTACAACGAACGCAGCGAAAAGGGCTTTTTAAGACACGTTCTTGTAAGAAAGGGCTTTTCTACGGGAGAAATAATGGTCGTACTTGTTACCGCAACACCTGTTTTCCCCGGCAAAAATCATTTTATCGAAAAGCTTCTGAAAATGCACCCTGAGATAACAACTATCGTTCAGAATGTCAACGGCAAATTCACAAGCATGGTTCTCGGTGAAAGTCAGAAGGTGCTTTACGGCAAAGGCTATATTGAGGACATACTCTGCGGTAAAAGGTTCAGAATCTCCCCGAAATCCTTTTATCAGATAAACCCAGTACAGACCGAAAAGCTTTATAAATGTGCGATAAATTTAGCCGAGCTTACAGGTAAAGAAAGAGTTATTGATGCATACTGCGGTATCGGAACCATCGGCATTGCCGCTTCGGATAAAGCAAAGGAAGTTATCGGTGCAGAGCTTAACAAGGATGCCGTACATGATGCAAAGCTCAATGCAAAGATAAACAATATCGAAAATATCAGATTTTTTGCGGAAGATGCAGGTGAATTCATGTCCGCATTGGCATCTGACGGAGAAAAAGCTGATGTTGTTTTCACTGATCCTCCAAGAGCAGGATGCTCAAGAAAATTCCTTGATTCTCTGCTTACATTATCACCCGAAAAGATAGTATATATTTCATGCGACATTGAAACTCAGGCAAGAGATGTCCATTATCTTACAAAAAACGGCTATAAAGTCAGAGCTTGCAGACCGTTTGATATGTTTCCGCATACAAGACACATAGAAAATATTATCTTGCTGACAAAAAACAGTCTTTAAGGAGTTTACTCTATGAAAAATGTTTTCACCCGTGCTGCGGCTTTTATTCTGGCTGCGGTAATGTGTATCTGCATATACATACCCGTCTTTGCTGAGGAAATTTCGGGCAAAGACTTTGCGGAAAGTACAACTGCAGCAGAAAATATAAAAGGGGACGTGGATCTTAACGGAAAGCTCACTGCCGCCGACGCAAGAACGATACTCAGAGTTGCGGCAAAGCTTGAATTTATTGATAACAGCCGAATGATTGCCGCTGATTACGACGGTGACGGCTTTATTACGGCTAAAGACGCACGTTACACCTTAAGAGATGCGGCAGGTCTTGACCCTTACAAAGAGCCCGAAACCACTACAAAAGCTCCCGAAACTACCACCAAGACTCCCGAAACCACTACAAAAGCCCCCGCAACAACAGTTCTTACACCCGAAAACAGAAAATACACTTCCGACATAAGCTCACGATTCAGCACAAGCTATGCTAAATATGCGGTTCTTTACGATTACGACAATGATGTTATACTGTATGGCAAGAATATGCATTCAAAATGTCAGCCTGCAAGTACAACAAAAATTATTACCGCATGTATTGCGAGTGAATATCTGAGTGCGGATTATGTTCTCACAGTCGGCAGTGAACAGAATCTTGTTGCCTCCAACGCAAGCCGTGCAGGTATCTACAAGGGACAGCGGATAAAATTCAAGGAAATTCTTAAATGTCTTCTTCTCCCCTCCGGCTGTGATGCGGCTTATACCATCGCAGTCACAACTGCAAGAGTGGCATCGGGTAACAGCAACATGTCGGCTTCAAAAGCAGTTTCGTATTTTGTTGATATGATGAACGATTACGCAAAAAAACTGGGCATGAACGATTCCCATTTTGCAAATCCCGACGGTTATCCCCACAGCAACCACTACACCTCCGCTTACGACATGACAAAGATAGCTGTCAAGGCATTTTCAATCGACATCATCAGAAAGACAGTGTGTCTGTCAACTGCTACGGCAAAGTTTGAATCGGGCGGGTCTGCAACTTACACAAACACAAACGAAACGATCAATCCCAACAGCTCCAGATACTATCCCTATATGGTGGGAATGAAAACAGGTCATCATACCGAGGCAGGCTACTGTCTGCTTACAGTGGCTCAGAAAAAGATTTCTTCAACAGGAAAAACAAAGACTTTTGTTGCTGTTGTTTACGGCTGTTCCACAAAATACGGAAGATACAGCGATCTTAAGGGGCTTTACGATACTGCCTTTGCCTATTTCCCGCATCAGCCTTGACATTCAGACAAAAATATTGCATAATAAATTAAATAAAATATACTAAGGGGTCTGAGATTTATGAACAATGCAAGATTTCTTTGCTACTACAAACACGGCGACACTGACGTACTTCTTGAAGGAAAAGTCAGTGAATACCTTGATGCAGATTATTCTGTCACAGACGATTCTGTTACTCTGACATTAAAGCCCAAAGCTCCCGTTGAGCTTAAATGGGCTCGCTTTGAATTCGATCATGAATTTAAAGATGATGATAAATATTTTGTAAACGGTTACCAGTCCTGGTCAATATCAAGAGAATACACAAAGAACGATCTTCAGCCTGCCGCTGCCGATTGGCTCAAATATCTGAAGGCTGATAAATTTGCAGGTCTTGCTTCTGAAATGTGGGTCTGCGGAAAAGAGACAAAAAAAGGTTCTTTCCATTCACATTGCTACACATATATAAAGAACAATGAAGATTATTTCTTTGTTGGCTCACTTTCCGAACAGCAGGGCTTCACTCTCATCGGTGCTGACATGAATAAAAATACCATGTATATTGCAAAGGATGTTGAGGGGGCAGTTATTGACTCTGAAACAAAGCTCTTTGATATTGCCGTTCTCAAAGGCACTGAAACCGAAGTTTTTGACAGATACTTTGAGCTGATGGGTGTAAAAGAGCCTAAGATAGATCATCTTGCAGGCTATACCTCATGGTACAATTATTTCCAGAAGATAAACGAAAAAATAATCCTTCGTGATCTTAACGCAATGGATGTTGTTAAAGACGATGTTAATATTTTTCAGGTTGACGACGGTTATGAAACATTTGTCGGTGACTGGCTTGATCCCAATCCCGAGAAGTTCCCCGGCGGAATGAAGCACATCGCTGACAAGATCCATGACAAGGGCTACCTGGCAGGTATCTGGATAGCTCCTTTCAGCGTTCAGATCAAATCACGTACATATAAAGAGCATCCCGATTGGGTCATCAGAGACGAAAAAGGCAAGCCCATGCTCGGTTGTCAGGGTTGGGGCGGTGCTTTCACTCTTGATATATACAATCCCGAAGTAAGAGAATACATAAAGCATTTCTTTGACGTTATCCTCAACGACTGGGGCTATGACATGGTCAAGCTCGACTTCCTTTACAGCGAATGCATGATGCCCAGAAACGGCAAATCAAGAGGAACTATCATGTGCGAAGCTATGGATTTCTTAAGAGAATGCTGCGGCGACAAGCTGATACTCGGCTGCGGTGTACCTCTGGGTGCGGCTTTTGGCAGAGTTGATGCATGCCGTATAAGCTGTGACGTTGATCTCCAGTACAAGCCCAGATTCTATCATCCTCTCAGAGTAAGTCTTGAGCTTCCCTCTGCAATTAATGCAATCAACAACACTATTTTCAGAAGACAGCTCAATCACAGAGTTTTTGTCAATGACCCCGATGTATTCTTCTTCAGATATTCAAATCTCAAATTCACGATCGAGCAGAAAGTCCTCTTAGGCTTTATAAATCACATCTGCGGCGACATTCTCTTTGTTTCCGACAATATGGACGAATACCTGCACGAAGACATCAAAGCCGTCAGACAGATACTCAAAAAGAGCGAGTTCAAAGTTCTTGATGCAAACTACATAGAAGACAACAAGAAGATTCTTGTAAAGCTCCTTGATAAAGAAGGCAACGAAAGAATGATGTGGTTCAGCATCGACAACGGCATGGGTAACTACCCCACCGTCAGCGGAATTTACGCAAAACGATGAAAAGAATTGCAATCTTTCAGAAAGATCTGGGGATCGGCGGAATACAAAGATCCCTACTGAATTTTCTGACAAACATGGATCTGACAAGCTATGAAGTTGATCTGTTTCTTTTTGATGAACCTAAAATATGCAAGGCGGAGGATCTGAAAAACATCAATGTTTACATTCTCCGTCCTCTGTTCTATCTGAACAGGATCGTAAAAATTGACACTTTGCAGAAAATGTTCAGCTACAATCTGCCCGAGAAAGAATACGACCTTGCCATCGACTACAACAGCTACAGTAACGAATGTGCATTATGCACCTTTGCGGTCAATGCAAAAAAACGCATAATGTGGATCCATAACGATGTTGAAATAGAATATAAAAATTCAAGAAAATACCGTATGCTCTGGAAACACTTCAAAAATAAATTCCGATCATACGATGAATTTGTTGCGGTCTCCAGAGGAATAGTGGAGCCCTTCAGATATATGACAGGCATCGATGACAAAAAGATAACTGTTATTCCCAACTCAATAAACACCCCTCAGCTTATAAGAAAAAGCCGAGAGGAAATAGATTTCAGCGTCGAGCCCGACTTGACAAATTTTATTTTTGTAGGCAGATTCACATATCAGAAAGGTATCGACATTCTGCTTGATTATTTCGCACGGGCTGTAGAAAAACGCAGGGATATTCATTTATATCTGCTCGGCGGCGGCTCTGAAGAGCTTAAAATAGCTCAGCAGATAGAAGCTCAGCAGTTGGGTGACTATGTTACCATAATAAATGCGGTGGAAAATCCCTATCCTTACATGGCTCAGATGGACGCACTTGTTCTCACTTCACGTCATGAAGGTCAGGGTATGGTTCTCTGGGAAGCAAAAGCTCTCGGGCTTGACCTTATTTTTGAAAAGCATCTTGAAAAGTACAATGATTCACTTGAAGGTCAGACCGATATAGTCGATGCCATTATAAATCAGAAAAAACATGTCAAACAGTTTGACAGCCTTGATTACTACAATTTAAAAATCAAGAACAGTCTTTACGAATTGTTCGATAAATAACGGAGGCTCTGCAATGCAAATAAGCATCATCATTCCGGCATATAACTGTGCCGACACGATTGAAAATGCAGTGGCTTCCGCTGCTTTTTATGAAGACACTGAAATAATAATCATTGACGACGGCTCAACGGACAGCACTCAAGAGAAGATATCGAAACTCAAAGAGAAATTTTCCTGCGTAAAAAGCATTACGCAGCCAAATGCAGGTCCTGCAAAAGCCCGAAACGCAGGAATAGATATTGCTCAGGGAAAATATATCATGTTCATCGACAGCGATGACACTTTTGAACCGGAAGCCGTAAAAAAAGTACTGGCACGACTTGAAAATGATACGGATATGCTGATTTTCGGTTTCCGTCAGAATTTTTTCGGCAGAGCAGAGGACAAAATTTACTCACTTTCCTCTCCTTTTGATGTTGATAAATATTATAAAAATAATCTTCTCAACCAGGTGTGGAACAAGGCATACAGAAGAGATTTTCTGAACAGAAACAATATCCGTTTCAAAGATTACCGCTACGGTGAGGACAGAATTTTTAATGCGGAGATACTTGATCGCAAGCCTGAGGTAAAAACTATCCCCGATGTGCTGTACAACTACAATATTGACAAGTCGGTTAGCCTTATTTCAGGTTATATTCCCGAAAAGTTCGATGCATGTAAAGTGATACATTCTTATTATTCGGAGCTATGCACCGATACGAGTGCAAGCAGCTATATGTTTCTTAAAAACATACTCTCATGCATGACTGTGCTGTTCGCAGACAATTGCAAATTAACTGCAAAAGAAAAAAAGACAAAAATCAGAGAAATCTTATCGGATTCTGCGGTCGTTGAGTCCATGCAGATAAAACAGCAGTCAAAAGCAACTGAAATTATCAGAAAAATCATAAAAACAGGTAATGTAAACTTAAATTATCTGTTTTCATATTCTGTTGCATTCTGTCAGAAGCATTTTCTGCCGCTGTTTTTACAGTTCAGAAAATAAGAAAAAAACATCAGTGACGATTCTGCGATTTAATTACAGAAGCCACTGATTGTTCATCTTGAGGTGATTTTATGAAAATATTATCCTATATATTGAGCTTTCTTGGTTTAGTTTCAATGATTACTGCATCATTAACCAAAGGCAAGAGCATGAAGAAAATACTTTTCTTTGTTTTTTGCGGCAATGTTCTTGTCGGTATAAGCTATCTTCTCGGCGGTAGCGGTGTCAATGGTGCAGCATCGTGCTTTCTCGGAGGAATACAGTCAATTATCAATTATTTCTTCGACTCAAAAGGCAAAAGCATTCCCCATTGGCTTATTTCGATTTATGCACTGGCGTTCATCGTTTTGAATCTGGCTGTAGGCGGATTCTCTCCGACGGTTATACTTGCAATCGTTGCCTCACTGACGTTTATTATGTGCATAGGTCAGAAAAGCGGAGCAAAATACAGATTCTGGACGATAGTAAATATGTGTCTCTGGTGCTTATATGATATACTAACAAAATCATTCGGTGCTTTGGCATCGCACATTCCGCTACTGATTTTCACGGTTGCCGGCATGATTATACACGACAGAAAACAGAGAACAAATCAGTGAGCATTTGAAGATTATAAAACTGATAATTTTATTAAATCTCATTTAGCTATTATTTGTAAAAAACAGGCAGTACATCAGTTGAATGTACTGCCTTTTATAATCATTTATTCGGGTATGCCGTACTTTTCAATGACATAGTCCATATCCTTGTCGCCTCTGCCTGAAAGGTTGATAAGAATTGAGCCTTTATCCATTTTCTTTGCCAGCTTCATTGCATATGCTACTGCATGAGAGCTTTCGATTGCCGGAATAATACCTTCAAGACGGCTGAGCTTGTAGAATGCATCAATAGTTTCTTCATCGTCAACAACATCGTATTTTACTCTGCCTGCATCGTGAAGGAATGCATGTTCAGGACCTGATGAAGGATAATCCAGACCGCTTGCAACTGAGTATACAGGAGCAGGTTCGCCGTTTTCATCCTTGAGCATAATGCTGTTAAAGCCGTGCATAATACCCTCTGTACCGTAGGTAAGGCTTGCTGCGTGGTCACCCAATGCCGGACCTCTGCCAAGAGGTTCAACACCGTAAATTTCAACGGGATCATTAAGGAAGCCTGAGAACATACCCATAGCATTTGAACCGCCGCCGACGCATGCAACAACTGCATCGGGAAGCTCCCCTGTCATTTCAAGGAACTGCTCCCTTGCTTCAATACCCACAACACTCTGAAAATCACGAACCATCATGGGAAACGGATGAGGACCGACAACAGAACCGATACAATAGATGCAATCCTTATAATCCTTTGCATAAGCTGCAAATGCTGCATCAACAGCCTCTTTAAGAGTTGCAAGACCGTCTGTTACCTCAACAACATTAGCACCTAATATCTTCATTCTTGCTACGTTTGGAGCCTGTTTCTTAATATCAACAGAACCCATGTAAATATCACATTCAAGACCGAAATAAGCGGCTGCGGTTGCAAGTGCAACACCATGCTGACCAGCACCTGTTTCAGCGATGACCTTTTTCTTGCCCATATACTTTGCAAGAAGTGCTTCACCCATACAGTGATTGAGCTTATGTGCACCTGTATGGTTAAGATCCTCACGCTTTACATAAAGCTGCACATTACCGAGTGAGCCTGAAAGTCTCTCAAGATATGAAACGGGAGTGGGTCTGCCCTGA
>CAZTFS010000022.1:18456-24649 GCA_964613045.1 uncultured Eubacteriales bacterium | reverse complement strand
GGCGGTGTCTGATAGAGCACTGAAAACCACAAAATATACTTTAAAAACAGATACATCCGTTCCTTTTAAGGTAACGGTATTGTCAGATCTGCATTTTTCCCGTTTCGGTAAGGAAAATTGCCGACTTATCAGCAGGGTGAAAAACACTCAGCCCGATGTGATACTGCTGGCAGGTGATTTTTTTGATTTTCACCACGGAAAAAGTAATTCGGACAATGTCAGAAAGCTTTTGTTGTCCCTGAGCGAAATTGCCGATGTGTATATGACGCCGGGCAATCACGATATGCGTTATAATGTGTTGACAGGTGAGAACTGCCTTGAATATGCGGCATTGTGCGGCGTAAAGGTGCTTGACGGTGAGTATGAAGACATCGAGATAAAAGGTCAGAATGTGCGTATAGGCGGAATTTTTGACCACAGTGTTTATCTTGAGGATTACGGTGAACGCTGGTATGAATCGGATGTATATAAATATCTTAAAGATTTTGAAAATACCGATTCGGTCAAGCTTCTGATGATGCACAGACCGAACACATTTATATATACAGATGATGATTGGAATATTGATGCCGTTTTTTCGGGACATGACCATGGCGGAATATGGCAGATACCTTTCATCGGCGGAGTTTATGCACCCGAACAGGGATTTTTCCCCGAGTACGATAAGGGGGAATATGATTTCGGCAAAATGAAGATGTTTCTGTCGGCAGGTCTTGAGGGGTATTACATCGTCCCCCGACTTTTCAACCGACCTGAGATATTGGAAATTTCAGTTACATCGTAAATTAATTGTGCAGTGCTTTACGCATTGTGCATTATCATAGGAGTGATAATATGGACGCAACAATAAAAAAACAGCTTCTCCTTGATTGTGTCAATATCCGTAAGGGTATTATCGAGGGAACATTCAATGCAAAATCCGGTCATCCCGGCGGTTCTCTTTCGATCGCTGAGATTCTGGCATACCTCTATAGAGTTGAGATGAACGTTGATCCCGAAGATCCGAAAAAGGCAGACAGAGATCGCCTTGTTCTTTCAAAGGGTCATGCCGCTCCCGCACTTTATGCGGCTCTTGCTAACGCAGGCTTTTTCCCTGTTGAAGACCTCAAAACTCTCAGAAAGAGCGATTCCTATCTTCAGGGTCACCCCAACATGAACTATGTTCCCGGTGTTGACATGAGTACCGGCTCTCTCGGTCAGGGAATTTCCGCTGCTGTCGGTATGGCTCTCGGCTCGAAGTTCGACGGTGACAAGTTCAGAGTTTATACGATTCTCGGTGACGGCGAATTGGGTGAAGGACAGGTATGGGAGGCTGCAATGTTTGCTTCCGCAAAGAAGCTTGACAATCTGTGTGTAGTCGTTGATAACAATAATCTTCAGATCGACGGTACTGTTGAAGAAGTCAACTCACCCTACCCCATTGATGAAAAGTTTGCTTCTTTCGGTTTCAATGTTATAAATATTGACGGCAATGATCTTGAAAGTGTTGCCGATGCTTTTGAACAGGCTAAGGCTGTCAAGGGCAAGCCCACGGCGATCATTGCAAAAACGGTCAAGGGTAAGGGCGTTTCATTTATGGAAAACCAGGTTTCGTGGCACGGTTCTGCACCTAATGCAGAGCAATATGCTGCCGCAATGGCAGAGCTTGATAAGGCTCAGGAAGAATTGGAGGGCTGAACAAATGGCAGATGTAATTAAAACAGCAACAAGAGATGCCTACGGTAAGGCTCTCGTTGAGCTTGGACAGAAAAATGACAAGGTCATCGTTTTTGATGCTGACCTTGCTGCCGCAACAAAGACAGGCATGTTCAAGAAGGAATTTCCCGAAAGATTTATTGACTGCGGTATAGCAGAAGGCAATATGATGGGTGTTGCCGCAGGTATGGCTACTGCAGGTTACACTGTATTTGCGTCTTCATTTGCAATGTTTGCCGCAGGCAGAGCATTCGAGCAGGTCAGAAACACAATCGGATATCCTCATCTTAATGTTAAGATCGGTGCAACTCACGCAGGTATCTCCGTTGGTGAGGACGGTGCAAGCCATCAGTGCTGTGAGGATATTGCTCTTATGAGAACGATCCCCGGTATGACCATCATCAATCCTGCCGATGATGTTGAAGCAAGACTTGCAGTTCTTGCGGCTGCTGAGATGGACGGTCCTGTATATATGCGTTTCGGCAGACTCGCAGTGCCCAGAGTTTTTGATGAAAATTATAAATTTGAGATCGGCAAAGGCGTTTACCTTAAAGAGGGTAAAGACGTTACGATCATTGCAACCGGTCTTCTTGTTGAGCGTGCACTTCAGGCGGCTGAAATGCTGGGGGCAGAGGGTATTGATGCTGCAGTTATCAACATGGCTACCATCAAACCCATCGACCGTGACATTATTGTTGATGCGGCAAAGAAAACAGGTGCTGTTGTTACTGCTGAGGAGCATAATGTTATCGGCGGTCTCGGCAGTGCTGTTGCAGAAGTCATTTGTGAGACAGTTCCCGTTCCCGTAATGAAAGTCGGCGTTGAGGATACTTTCGGCAAGTCGGGTCCCGCACTTGAGCTTCTTGAGATATTCGGTCTGAATGCTCAGAATATCTGTGCAAAGGCAAAAGCTGCAATTGAAGCAAAATAATAAAGAATTTGTCCGATAGACTTCGACAAATTCCGATCAGTTCTATTTGGTGATAACATGGCAAAAGTTTTAGAAGCAAAATTTTTCAATGAATTTATCGATATGGCTGCTCTGTGCTGTTCTCTCGGTTGGAATGAACGCAACGGCGGCAACATGTCCTATCGTATAAAAAAAGAAGATATTGATGCGATAAAAACAGAGCTTTCATTTGATAAACAATGGACACCTATCGGTGTGACCGTTGAAAACCTCGCAAATGAGTGCTTTCTTGTGACAGGCAGCGGCAAATACTTCCGTTATACGAAGTCTGAGCCTGAAAACAGTGTGTGCATTGCTCAGATTGATGAAAAAGGTGAGAATTACCGTATTCTGTGGGGGCTTAAAGAGGGCGGCAGACCCACCAGCGAATTTCCCACGCATCTGCTCAACCACAGCGTGAAAATGGATATTACAGGCGGCAAGCACAGACTTGTTATGCATGTGCATCCCGTCAATACCATTGCTCTGACCTTTGTTCTTCCCCAGAATGACAGGGATTTTACCCGTGAGATATGGGATATGATGCCTGAATGTGCAGTGGTATTCCCTCGTGGAATAGGTATTCTTCCTTTGATGCTCACAGGCAGTATTGATATCGCAAAGGCAACTGCGGAGAAGTTTAAGACTTATGATGTTGTTGTATGGTCAATGCACGGTATTTTCAGCTCAGGTGAAGATTTCCGTTCTGTTTTCGGTATCATTGAAACTGTTGAAAAGGCGGCTGAAATACTCGTTAAGGTTATTTCTATGGGCGGCAAAAAGATACGCCCCACTTCAGAGCAAATTGTTGAAGTTTGTGATGAATATGATCTTGATATCAATAAAGCTCTTCTATAAGTTTAAAAAAAATAAAAAAATATACAAAAACATCTTGTTATTTTCTAATTAATATGTTAAAATTACAGGGTATTATAGAATGAATGGGTGAATAATTATGGCATCATACTGCCCCAAATGCAGTTACAAGCTTTCATTGATCGACACAAAACCGGAATGTCCCGTTTGCGGTGTTAATCTGGTTTATTACGGAATGGAGGAATCTCTGAAACAAGAGGCAGACAGAGCTGAGTTTGAGCATGCTTGTTCTCAGCCCAGAATGGACAGACTCAAGGCTGCAACCATCGGTTCACCTCTTGCAATTGTCAGACTTGTTCTCGGTTTATTCCCTCTGTTGGCAACTCTTCTGCCTATGGGTACGATCGTAGTTAATCTTCCTTATTACACCGAGACTGTCAATGTCAATATCGTTTCGATCGTTACAAAAGTATTCATGAATCTTGACATTGATTATCTGTTTGCGATGATTGGTTCGGATAAGATCGGAACAGGATATATTTTCTATCTTGTTGCACTTCTTTGTCTCGTATTTTCCGTTCTTGCTTGTATCGTAAATCTTGTTAACCTTATAATGTCATGCGGCAAAAAAGGTATCCAGCGTAATATTGCAACTGCTTCTGTAGGTCTTGTGTTTACTGTAGTTGCTGCTGTTATGATGTCTTTGTGGTGTTCTTCAATGAATGTAGCTTATCCTGAAGTATTTGCAGGAACAGTTGCTCCCTGGGGTGCACTCGGCATTTGTGTTTCCTATGTTGCTCAGATAGTCATTAATGTTGTTTACAAGAAAAAGGACATCAAGGTCAAGTATAAGGATCTTTCCGAGTTCCTTCTTCCTTATGATGAGCGTCAGAAGCTCAAGGAAGAAAAGGCTAAGGCTGAAGCTGCAAAAGCATAAAATTTCATAAGAATATTTACAGGCGTTGTGTTTATATTGACATGACGCTTGTGTTTTTTTGAAAAACGCCAAAAAACAGAGTCTCAAATTCACCGACCACCCGTAAGGCAGTATTTGAGACTCTGTTTTTCTGTTTTGTGCGTTTGACTTTTATTTATTCTGACTGAAACAAAAGCTTATACCGCTTTTTTCGGAAGTGTACCAATAACGATAATTGTGAAGCTCAAAAATCTTTTTGTTTATCGGCAGTCCCATACCTGTGGAATTACCCGAGCTGTTACGTGCTTTGTCCGCTCTTGTGAACACCTGCCACATATCTTCTTCGGGGAGTGTTCCGTTAAAGTCGTTATATACTTTGCAGACAAAACCTTTTTTGTCCCGTTTTAAAGAGACATGGACATTCTTTTCACCCGTTGCATATTTTATTGCATTTGACAGATAATTATCCAGGGCAATTGAAATAAGCTCACCGTTACATTCGGCAAAAATGCCGTCCTCAATATCTTTAGTCAATACTGCCCCGTTTGTGTCGGCAAAAGCGTAATATTTATTGATTTCTTCTGCAAATATTTCACTGATATTGCAATTCTCTTTTTTAACCTGTGTAAGGTCTGAAATACGGTTGAAAGTCAGAAGCGATTTTACAATACCGGACATTCTCAGTGCTTCGTCATAGACTGATTTTATATATTCCCCGTTTTTTTCGGGAGCAATGTTCTCAAGCACACATTCACACTGATTTTGTATCACGGCAAGAGGTGTTTTTAGTTCATGTGCCGCCGCTGAAACAAACGACCGTTTTGACTGCTCGAGGTTTTTTTGCTTGTCATAGAGCTTTGATGCGACAATGAGAATAGTGACAAGAACAACCGCAAACAAAACAGCCATATATACGGTGAGAACTATGAACATGTCTGATGTGATATTTTCATAAAAACAATTATATTCGATCACATAGAAGAACGCATAGTCTTCATATCGGAAATTCCAGTCCATCCTACCTGATCCGAAAAAACCGCCTCCGCACTCAGCATCAGTAAATTCATAGCTTGCAATGGTCTCTTCAAGCTGTTCTTTTACACGTTCATAATAAAAATGGTCAATGCCTGTGTCATAAAGATCATACAAGTAATAATACATTAAATATGACGATTCATCAACCGTTTCAGTTACCTCAAGATCGGTAAATGTGAATTTGCGGATATCACCCTCCTGATCATCAAGAGTTATTGAAACAGGGCGGTATTCTTCGCCGTCAAAATTCAATTCCATGCTTCTAAGGAGCAGACTTCTTTGCCCGACTTTTTTCTGAAACCGAGCAAGGTCTTTTTTCAGTTCGGGTGTCATGTACTCTTCAAGTGATATATAATTCCATCCCTCATCAGGATCTTCATGGCTGATCCAATCGCTGATCCACCAGATACCGCTTTCACTTTTAAAAACGACATTTTTATCTTTATCGATCATTGCAAAGGCAAAGGCAGGCTTGACAAAGGTTGAATATTCGGGATTGTGACCCAAAGTCATCTGCCTGTGAAGATTTACAGTGTCACGATCCTCCGATTCATAAAATTGATTTATAAATTCATTTGCCATGGTTGAAGACCAGAAACTGTTCATGTCCTGTCCGACATACTCCGCAGCACTCATATAATTCATCAGCGTAGCACAGATAAACAATACGAATACTCCGAGAACGATAAGGCATTGCATTCTTCTTTTTGTCATAGCTTTCACCTCTCTCTGAACGAGTAGCCGCCGCCGATGACGGTTTTTATGTATACGGATTTTTCGCC
>CAZTFS010000022.1:0-18356 GCA_964613045.1 uncultured Eubacteriales bacterium | reverse complement strand
AATTTCCCTTATAACGGGCAATCATGGTGTTGCATTTGTGAACAAGCACCGACATAGGGAAGGGCTTCACTATGTAGTCGTCACAGCCGTTTTTGTAGCCGTCAAGAATATCCTGCTCTTCACCCAACGCCGACAGAAAAAGTATGGGAGTATCGGTCGTTTTTCTGATAAGTCTGCAAGCCTCCAAACCGTTCATGACAGGCATCATAACATCAAGAATAATAAGATCAAATTTTTCTTTTTCGGCTTTCCGAACTGCTTCTCTGCCGTTCTCGGCAACTGTCACATCAAAGCCCTTTGCTGTCAGATAATCACGAAATGTCTCACGGATCTTAACTTCATCATCACAGACAAGAATTTTATACATATATGCTCCTCCCTTCGTGCTTATATTATAACACGGATGTGTACTTTGTGTGTTAAAATCACAGTTGTTCGGAATTTTTTTGAAAAAGGAAACATAAAATTATGTTTTGAACAATTTTTAGTCATGTGAGCAGTTTTTAATATCCTCGATCGTCGGATCAATACCTTATTCCTGCATTTTTTTCCACCTGAGCTTTGCCACTTCCTTGTTCCGCTTGCATACGACTTCATATTTTTCTCTGTCTCTGTCGAGATTTTCTTTTATCATGGCAAAAGCCATTTCGAGCTTTCCGTTAAGCTCCTTCGGCAGTGTTTGTTCACGTTCGTAAGCAAATACGCATCGCAACAGCATGCCCAGTTCCTCATTGCTCAATAATTTGAGCCACTCCCAGTAGTCGTGGTACATCACAAAAGATTTTTTCTGAATCATTTTATCATCTCCTAATAAAAAACAAATGTTCTATATTGTAGTATAGAACATTTGTTTTATTTTGTCAAGAGTTTTTCAGATTTTTTCTTCACCCATATCAAGAAGCTTCATAATCAACCTTAAAAGGTCAAGAACGCTTTCGTTCGGGGCATTTCTGACGGAAATATACTGTTTTGACGTTGCACTTATGATAACTCTGCCTCGCATGGCTTTTATAAGCGGTGCAACCTTTTCGGGGCTGATATGGTCGCTGTAAAGCAGAACATTATTGCCCTTCTGCCCGATCTCATATATTTTGTGACGTATTGCCGAATTACGGATAAGAGAAACGGTGATAAGTCCTTTTACGCTTTCGGGCGGCTCACCGTAACGGTCGATGAGCTCGTCAATTACATCTGATGCACCGTCTTCGCTTCTGATATCGGCTATTCTGCGGTACATGGCAAGCCGTTGAGGTACGCTGTCAATGTAGCGTTCGGGAATATGAGCATCTGTTCTGATATCAACAAGACATTCACGCTCGGCAGTTTCACAGGGTTCGCCTTTTTCTTCATTCACGGCTTCGGCAAGCATCTGAAGATACATATCGTAGCCCACCGCCTCAAGATGCCCGTGCTGTTTTGCACCTAAAATATTGCCTGCACCTCGTATTTCAAGGTCTTTCATGGCAATTTTGAAGCCCGAGCCGAACTCCGTGTATTCACGGATCGCCGACAGCCTCTTCTGGGCGATCTCGGACAATTCCTTACCTCTGCGGAAGGTAAAATACGCAAAGCCTCTTCGTGATGAACGACCGACTCTGCCTCGTATCTGATGAAGCTGTGCAAGTCCCATGCAATCAGCATTTTCAATTATCAGCGTGTTGACATTCGGCACGTCTATGCCTGTTTCGATTATCGTTGTGCAGACGAGAATGTTTATCTCACCCTCGAGCAGTTGTCTCCATACCTCGCTGAGCTCCTCCTCTGCCATTTTTCCGTGAGCTACTGCAATGTTTGCATCGGGCACAAAGCTGTGAATTTCAGCGGCTTTTTCCTCAATATCTTCAACCTTGTTGTAGAGATAATAGACCTGTCCGCCACGTCTGAGTTCTTTTTCCATAGCTTCGGCAAGTATTCCCATATCATGTTCGAGAACATAAGTCTGAACAGGTGAACGGTCAAGAGGAGCTTCCTCAATGACAGACATGTCACGGATTCCCGTCATCGCCATGTTCAGCGTTCTCGGGATGGGTGTTGCGGAGAGTGTCAGCACGTCAACAGAGGGAAAAAGCGTTTTGAATTTTTCTTTCTGGGCAACGCCGAAACGCTGTTCCTCGTCGATTATGACAAGCCCAAGATCACGGAATTTTACGTCCTTTGAGATGATCCTGTGTGTGCCTACAAGCACGTCTATCCTGCCGTTTTCCACGTCTTTTATTATCTGTGACTGCTGTTTTGTGTTGCGGAATCGGGAGAGCATATCCACTCTTACGGGAAATCCTTCAAAACGCCGCATTATCGTTCTGTAATGCTGAAGTGCAAGAATCGTTGTGGGCACTAAGATCGCACACTGCTTGCCGTCTGCAATGCATTTGAATGCCGCACGCAGAGCAACCTCTGTCTTTCCGAAACCTACGTCGCCGCAGAGTAACCTGTCCATAGGGTAGGGCTTTTCCATGTCCTGCTTAATTTCATGGATACAACGCAACTGATCGTCTGTTTCGTCAAACTCAAAGCGGCGTTCAAAATCACTTTGCATATCGATGTCCGGTGAAAAGGGGTAGCCCTTTGTATTACGTCGCTTGGCATAAAGCTCCAACAGCTCTTTAGCCATGTCTTTGACTGCACCCTTGACCTTGGCTTTTGTTTTTGCCCAGTCCTTCGAGCCTAATTTGTTTATTTTTACCCTTGAACCGTTTTCGTCGTGAGGTCCGATGTATTTTGAGACCAGATCGAGCTGGGTGACAGGCACATACAGGGCATCTGCCCCCTTGTATTTGATTTTGATGTAATCCTTTATAACACCTGAGATATTCATCTCGACTATGCCGTCAAAAATACCTATACCGTGTATGGAATGGACAACATAGTCACCCTTTTGCAGTTCCTCGATAGAATGAAGTCCCTGACTTATATCGTGGAATTTTTTCTTTCCCGTTGCACGGCGTATGCCTTCGCTTTTGTATCTGCCCGAGGTGATTATTCTCAGCTTTTCGCCCGGATAGTCCATGCCGAAGGTCAACGCACCGGGAATGATGTTGATCTGACCTTTAATGTACGAAGAGGGGGCGGCGGAAAAATAGTTTGCGGAAAATCCGTCATCATTAAGGTCTTCGCAAAGGCTTTTTGCGGCTTTTTCCGTACCGCCGAGGATAACGGCGGTATAGCCCCTTGACATATCGGGTCTCAGGTCATCGCAAAGAACGTTCAGCGAGCCTTCCCAGGGTGAAGACTGACGGACATTCATATTGACAAGCTCCTTGACGGGAGTGTCGAAAGAGCCTCTTGCGAAGTTATCAAGGTATATGACACCCATTTTCTCATATTGAGAAACGACTTCATTCCATTTCAATGAGTATGTGTCAAGTCCTTTGCACAGCACACCGTCCTCAAACATCATTTTAATGTCTTCATTTAGCATCTGTGTTACTGTTGCGGCTCTTTCTTTGATATTATGAGATTCAACCGCAAAAAGAAGACAATCGGAGCAATAATCGAAAATTGTATCACATTTTTCATAAGCTAAATCAAGATATCTGTCGAAAGAGCCGAGACGGACACCCGCACGGAGATTTTCGGCATCGGTATACAGACTTTCTCTTATTTTGTCGTGCTTTTTGCCTTTCAGCGATGATGCAAGGCTTTCTATCTTCGATGCAAAATGCTCGTCCCCGTCAAAAACGATCTCTGTGGCAGGAGTTATCCTTATTTCTTCTGCATTGTCACCTCTGCGTTGGGAAAGAATGTCGAAATAAGCCATGGAATCAATTGTATCGCCCCAGAATTCCGCACGCACCGGCTGACCCGAATCGGGAGGGAAGAAGTCAAGAATTGAGCCTCTGAGGGCAAACTGACCTTCTCCCTCTACCATGTCGGTACGTACATATCCTGCGGAAACAAGAGCGTTGATTACTTTCTCAAGCTCAACGTCACAGCCGTTTTTAAGCGAAACGGATTTTTCGGTCAGTATGTTTTTCGGGATAGTAAGCTGCATCGCCGCTTCAACGGAGCAGACAACAGCATCATAAGCATTTTCGGCAATGAGTCCCAGCACGCCGAGTCTTTTGCGTTCGTATTCCCTTGAACGGCTTTCTCCTGTATGAAAATTTCTGTCCGTGGCAGGGAAAAGATAAGCTTTCATACCCATTGTTATAAGATCGGCACAGATCCTTGTGGCGTTTGCCTCGTCATTTGTAATGATAAGAGCTTTTCTTCGGATATTGTCGCAAAGAGTGCTTATAATATGGGCTTTCGGCGTAAGCGGAAGACCCAATACGCCCATGGGAAGCAGGTTTTTCTTAACATTGTATTCAATTGCTTTGTATTCTGAGTTGTTTGTCAGAAGAGATGAAAATGAGCGCATAATTTACCTCGCAAACGCAATATGTCGGAAAGTGTTTGAACACGATCCGATGATTTTTTAATATATTATATTGTACCGATAAAAATTATATCCGTAAACACGGAAAATGTCAACAAGAAAACTGCTTTCGACGTACTGCGGCGACCGTTTAGATTAGTCCGTCGCCGTGCCTGCAAAAAAGGAGCCGATAAAACGTTAGTTTCCTATAGAGTAAAAAAAGCACCGAGAAGGTGCTGTAAATCAGAACTTATCAATGAACAATTTACAATTTACAATGTACAATGATTAGAAAAAACCGCCTGTATAGCTGCAACTGCACAATTGTAAATTGTACATTGTACATTGTTAATTGGTTCAACAAATTATTGTTTATGACTCTTCGTCTCTCTCCAGATTTGATGAAACTCTGAGTATTTTTCTTGCATCAGATGCTGTGATTTTGTTGTTCTTGTCAATATCGGCACTTACAAAATTCTTACCTGTAAGAGTTTCCATCAAAGCTGATACTCTGAGCACAAGTCTTGCATCTGCGGCAGTGACAACACCGTCACCGTTTGCATCGCCGTAAATTATCGAGCTTCTGTCCGTAATGCAGTAGACATCGGAGCTTATAACGACTGTCGTTCTGTTTTCATCGTCAACGATTTCAACTGTTGCCTTGTAAGTTCCGTCTATGTCGGGAACATAGGTGACTGTATTATGTGAGCTGAACGTTCCGCTGTATACTTTTTCGCCGTCCTTGTATATATAGAAAGCATAGAAGTACTTGCTTGCGGTCGTGCCTGAAACAGATGCTGTCCATGTGACTGTATCACCGCAGAAGGTGACACTTTTGTCGGACTCGAGCATCATTGATATAAGCTCATTCTTGGTTGTTTCATCGCAGGTGAGCTGAACGGTGTAATCAAGACATATCCAGCCGGTTATACCGTTCCATGTGATCTTGCCCCAGTTGTCCTTTATCTGAGTTACGGTGACTGTTGTGCCGTTTTCAATAAGTCCAAGGGATTTGTCGTCAGTGCTTGCACCGTTTCTGATACGCAGAAGCGATGCTGTTACGGTATATGTGCCTGTGGTGTAGACAGTTGTCTGATTTTCCCACTCTTCGGGATTCTGGGTCGAACCGCTGAGATGCTCGGATTCAGTTGCACCGGCAAAGTAAACACAGCCGTATGCATTACCGTTCATTCTTTTGTAAGCCGAAACGAAATCACTAAGAGAGAGAACTGTGCAGGTTCCTTCGGGATAGTAGGTTTTGTTGTATGATGTGCCGAAAGAGTCTGCGAAATAAACATAGCCGTCAATAATCGCACGGATGTAAAGAACATGGGTGCTGCCGCTTGTACCGCCTGTTCCGAGACAGTATACGACATTGTATATTTCATTGCCGTACTTTTTGACCAGATCGTAAAGACAGTTTGAGCCGCCTACCGTTATGACATTGTAACCGCCGCTTGTTTTTTCGACGTTCTGAAAGTAATTGTACCAGGAGTCGCCTGCTCCTGAATAGTCCAGACCGTAATTGTAGATACCCATTGCTCTGAGCTGATAAGCCGTAGCAAGGTTGCAGTGACCGTAAAATGAGCCTCTGCCTGCAATTGAGAGTGCAGATTTGTAGTTTGACGTAACGCTTGATGCCAGATCTGCATCATAAGCAGCCGCACTCAATGAACCGAGTGATACAAGCATAAGCACCGTCAACAAAAAAGCTGTTAATTTTTTCTTCATTAAAATTCTCCGATATTCTAAAGGTGTTTCTTCTCACCTTAGTATTCAAGCCGTGCGGAGATACGCAGGATAGTTCTTGCATCAGCGGCGGTTATCTTGCCGTCCCCTGATACATCCGCTGCATATTCAAGTCCTTCTTCGGGGATATCCAGTTTTGCAGAGCATCTTAAAACAAAACGGGCATCTGCCGCTGAGACTGTTCCGTCACAGTTTGCGTCACCTCTTTTGGCTGTATCATCTGCCGATAAGCCTCCGCCGGAAGCTTCGGTGACTGTTGAGTCGGCATCTGTGACCGTTACCTTTGCGGTGTAATAACCGCCCTCGGGAACTTTAAATGTAAACTCCGATGAGTTTACAATTTCCGAAGTAACGACCTCAACGCCGTCACAATATATACTGAAATTACAGGTGTACTCACCCGTGCCGCCGGATACATCGGCACTCAGGGTGACAGATCTGCCTGTAACAGCATAGCTGTCTGAAAAGGTCACATTGCCGACCTCTAAAGGACGGATAACTGTAACCTCATTGCTTTTTACCGAGACTGTCTGTAAACGTGAGTCCATTATGTTGACGACAACATAATAAATTCCGCTGTCTTCGGTTTTGTGGGAATAAGATGTGCTTGTTGTCCAATCTGAGCTGTAAACCGCAGTGTTATCCTTATATACCGTATAAGAATAGCCGAGCTCGCCTTCACCGCCGCTTGCCTTCAGATTCCATGTCAGTACCTGACCGAACATGGCTGCTGAATCCGCACATGAGAAATCCTCTGTGATAATAGGATCGAAAACATTGATCTCGGGGCTGTCAACAGTTGCGGTCTTGCCGCTTGCAGTATCCTTAACTATAACGGATACCTTATATACTCCTGATTCCGTGGGTGTATATTCATAATCAGGATAATCAAGATATTTTCTGACGTCAACGAGTTTTCCGTCTTTGTAAACACCGAATTTATACTGATAATTTCCGCTTCCGTTTGCCGCAGAAGCTGACCAGCGTATAGTTTCACCTTTTCCGGCTTTGCCTGTTGATGAAATAGTGACGGAAAGCTCGGGAACGGCAACGGTTACTTCGGGAACGGTAATTACGTTAAGCTCGACGTATGAGTAATTTCCCTCTTCGTCAAATGCATAGATATATGTGCAGTAGTCACCTGCTCTGCCTGAAAACTCACTGATTTCAACGGTGTGAGCTGCAGTTGAGCCTGAGGGTGTCTGCTGATACCATTTTACACCGTCCGTTCCGTCTTTTTTGTAGTAAATTGCAAAATAAACGGAAACAACCTCACGGTTATCCTCAATATCGCAGGTTATCGTGTAGCCCGATTCGGAAAGGGACGTGAGTGTAACATTGCTGATAACGGGTGCTTCGGTGTCGCTTTCGCCGTGAATGGAGTCTGTGTAATCACTCCAGTTTATTGTTGCACAGAAATTATATGTTCTTGTGCGTCGGCTGCTTTTGTTGCTCCCGTTGTAGAGAGTGTACAGATTGACCGTTCCGTAAGTGCGTTTTACGCTGTTAAAAAAGTTTTCAGCACCTGTGTAGCCGTTCTGATTCTGATAATCAGCAAAGAATACAAGAGCCTCAGCTTCGGTAATGCCCAATTTCTGACCGTGCTGAACATAGCCGCTGATATAACGGGCGGCAGTTTCGTCCTGTACCTGTCTGCCTTCTGTTGTGGAAAGGAGAACGGATATCACCGCAGCTTCGTCGCTTGTTGCGATCCTCGTCTCCCAATATGATGAAGTGATTATCTCATTGTATAGTGTGGGACCTAAAATGCTCAACGCCTGAGAGGGATTTTTTGCAATAATGTCCTTGAGAAGATTCAGAGCGTTTGTCGCATGCCAGCCGATGACACCGATGCTCAGTGCTCCCACGTCATTTTTGACAACAGTGGAGTAGTTGCCTTCGTTATATATAATAATGTATGTTGCGGCGTTGACTATCTGATTAAAAGTTGCCGCACTTGCAGTGACTGTAAAAGGTACAGCCGTAAGAAGCAATATTAATGCTGTAACAAAAGAGAAAACACGCTTGAGTCTCGTTTTCATAGGAAAACCCCCGTTATTTTCATTTTGACACGAAGCATATCATAACACTTTTCGTCAAAATGGTCAACAGCTGCGGCAATTTTTTGTAGAATCGTAACAACGGGGCATTTTAAGAGGTTACAAATTTGTAAACATTAACAAGGATTTTTGGCGTTTGTTTGAGTGAATCGCATTATTAATGGGTTAAATGTAATAAAATACCAACAATAAAATGTCATAAAAAAATATTCGTTAAAAAAATATCATTTTTTGCACAAAGGTGTAGATTTTTTTTTAAATATATGTTACAATCATAACGCATGTAAAAAAACACATATCGGAATAGATGTATAATATTTTCGATATATATTGATTGGAGGATCATTTTCAATGAAAAAGAAAATCAGCAGCATTCCTTTCTCCGGAACTCCTGAGCAGGAAGCTCAGCTTAAAGCTGTAATTGCAGAGAATTGTAACGATAAAAGCAAGCTTATGGCTGTTATGCAGGAAGCACAGGGTATCTACGGCTATCTTCCCAGAGAAGTTCAGGTAATGATTGCAGAAGGTATGAATGTCCCCCTTGAAAAGGTTTACGGCGTAGCAACATTCTATGCTCAGTTTTCACTTTCACCCAAGGGCGAGTACAATATTTCGGTTTGTCTGGGTACAGCTTGTTACGTTAAGGGTGCTCAGCAGCTCCTTGACAAGCTTGAGGAATGTCTCGGCATCACAGCAGGCGAATGCACAGAGGACGGAAAATTCTCGCTTGAAGCTTGCCGTTGTATCGGAGCTTGCGGTCTTGCTCCCGTTCTTACCGTTAACGAAGACGTTTACGGAAGACTCGTTGCGGACGATATCCCCGGTATCCTTGCAAAGTACGAATAATTTATATATATAATCAGGTATGTACGGACCCCCCGTTGAGAGGATGTAGGCCAGTATGAAAATCAGCGATATTAAAGAGCTTCTTAATGCACAGGTCGTCTGCGGTGAGGATATGCTTGACCGTGACGTTTTTTCTGCTTGCGGCAGTGATATGATGAGCGATGTGCTCGCTTATGTTAAGGATCAGGCGGTGTTGCTTACGGGACTTGTTAATTCACAGGTCATCAGAACTGCGGAAATGATGGACATGGTCTGTATCGTGTTTGTGCGTTCAAAGCAGCCAACCGAAGAGATGATCGAGCTTGCAAAAGAGAGCGATATGGTAGTTCTTGCGACAGACATGCGTCTTTACGAAGCTTGCGGACAGCTTTATGTAAACGGGCTTGTCGGAAACGGCAGGCACGTATGAGCGAGTCCTTGATTTTCCATTTTGATGTTGACGGTGAGGATTTTACCTCTGCCGGTCAGGCATCGGTGCAGGTGAAGAAAAACCTGCGGCGGCTGGGCATTCCTCCCGAAATAATCCGTCAGGTTTCCATTGCGATGTATGAAGGCGAGATAAACATGGTCATTCATGCAGGCGGAGGAGATGCAGACGTTATAGTCAGTGAGGATAAAATAGAAATTATTCTTGCTGATAAAGGTCCGGGTATTGCCGATATTGATCTTGCTATGCAGGAAGGCTATTCAACTGCTCCCGATTCGGTGCGTTCACTGGGATTCGGTGCAGGTATGGGACTTCCGAACATGAAACGCTACACGGATGAAATGACTATCGATTCCGTTGTCGGCGAAGGAACTACAATTAAAATGATCGTAAAACTTTGCTGAAAAGTTTTTGTTAAGTTGCAATGCAGCTGCGAAATTGCGAATTGCCAAAGGGGTGATGACATTGTATGCACATTCGGTTGAGCTTGATGTAAGTAAATGCACAGGCTGTACTACATGTCTGCGTCATTGTCCCACTGAGGCTATCAGGATCCGTGACGGCAGAGCTGTTATAAATGAAGATCGCTGTATAGACTGCGGTGAATGTATAAGAGTCTGTCCCAACAACGCAAAAAAGGCCATGTGCTCAAAGCTTGAGCACCATCAGGGCTATAAGTGGAAGATCGCTCTTCCCGCACCGTCTCTTTACGGTCAGTTTGATAATCTTGATGATGTGGATGTGCTTTTGCAGGGGCTGCTGGATATCGGATTTGACGATGTTTTTGAAGTTGCTCAGGCGGCTGAGCTTGTCACGGAGTACACGAGACTTTATCTGAAAACTCCGGGAATCAAAAAGCCCGTTATCAGCTCGGCTTGTCCCGTTGTTGTAAGGCTCATTTCTCTGAGATATCCTTATTTAAGGGATAATCTTATGCCGATTCTTCCGCCTATTGAGATTGCCGCAATGATGGCAAAGGCAAAGGCTAAAGAGGCACATCCTCAACTGAAGGATGAAGATATCGGTCTTTATTTCATATCCCCTTGTGCGGCAAAGGTCAGCTATATAAGAAACGGCTTCGGTAATTATAAAAGTCAGATCAATGTTGTAATTTCTCTCAAGGATATCTATTTTAAACTGTTGGGAGTTATGAAAAAGGGTGAAAGCCCGAAGATAAACTCCGGAGCAGGTATGATCGGCATCGGCTGGGCATCCAGCGGCGGCGAATCATCTGCTATATTAAATGATAATTATCTTGCGGCGGACGGTATCGAAAATGTAAACAAGGTGCTTGATGCCATAGAAAACGGAAATATACCTCAGCTTGAATTTATTGAGCTGAACGCCTGTACGTGCGGATGCGTAGGCGGTGTTATGACCATTGAAAATCCCTTTATTGCAAGGACGAGGCTTCATTCGGTCAGACGCTATCTCCCCGTATCACAGAACAGGTTACCCTCAGACATGCACTATGTTCCGGAAAATTGCTACTGTTCCGAATTACCGCAGTATACGCCGATATCAAGGCTTAGTGAGAATTTCAGCGAATCCATGCGTATGATGGCTCAGATAGAAAAACTGCGTGAAGCATTACCCGGTATTGACTGCGGTGCTTGCGGTTCACCCACATGCAGAGCCTTTGCGGAGGATGTTGTAAGAGGGAATATGAGCGGCATTAATGCCTGTAAGGTAATGAACTCTGAAAAATAACCAATGATGTAATCTTTATTGATTCAGGCGGTGAATCTTATGACTGTATCAGAGCTTGCAAAAACATGTGAATTTGAAGCTGTTGTTCTTCCCGACGGGGACAGAGAGGTAAGCGGCTGTTATATCGGCGATCTTCTCAGTTGGGTCATGGGCAGAGCCAAGGCTGATGCGGCATGGATCACAATTATGTCAAATATCAATATCGTTGCTGTTGCGGCACTGACAGATGTTGCGTGTATAATCCTTTCGGAGGGTGTCACGGTGGATGATAGTGTAAAAACTACCGCCGAAGCAAAGGGAGTAAACATTCTCATGTCGAAAATGCCGTCCTATGAAACGGCGGCGGCGATCACCGATAAAGTATGAACAGATATTATTACGATCTGCATATACATTCCTGTCTGTCACCCTGCGGTGACGACGATATGACACCCAATAACATTGCAGGTATGGGTACGCTCAACGGGCTGAATATCATGGCTTTGACTGACCATAACACCTGCAAAAACTGTCCTGCTTTTTTTAAAGCGGCTAAGAAAAACGGCATAATACCCGTTGCAGGTATGGAACTGACCACGGCTGAGGATATCCATGCGGTCTGCCTGTTTCCCGAGCTTGAAGGTGCGATGGAATTTGATGCGTTTATTCAGAAACACCGTATCCTTATCCCGAACCGGACCGACATCTTCGGATTTCAGCAGATAATGGACGAAAACGACGAGGTCATCGGTGAAGAACCGAATCTGCTCTCAAATGCGACGGATATAATGATAGATGATGCTTACGATATAGTTTTGTCGAAGGGCGGGATCTGTTATCCGGCTCACGTGGACAGGGAAGCCAACGGCATAATTGCCACGCTGGGTACTTTCCCCGAATATTCGGCTTTTAAAGTAGCTGAATTTCACGATGGTGACAAAATTGATGATTACGAAGCGAAATACTCCGGTCTGAACGGAAAAATGAAAGTCGTGTCTTCAGATGCTCATTTTTTGTGGGATATCAAGGAGAAACGGGAGTATTTTGAAATAGATGATGAGCCTTACAGCTCTTCACTCGTAAGACAACGACTTTTTGAGATTTTAGGTGCTGAAAATTGAAGGAATTATCACTTAACATTCTTGATATAGCCAAAAACTCCGTTAAAGCAAAAGCCACCGAGGTCAGAGTAACTCTTACTGAGACAGATGAAACCTTCAGAATGGAAATTGCGGATAACGGCTGCGGAATGAAGGCTGATTTTCTTAAAACGGTCACTGACCCGTTCAGCACAACGAGAACAACACGAAAAGTCGGCATGGGGATCCCCTTTCTGAAGCTTGCGGCAGAGCAGACGGGCGGAAGTTTTTCAATAACCTCCGTTCATGAAAGCGAAAGCGAAGCTCACGGCACGGTCACAACTGCATTGTTTAACAAAAACAGCATTGATTTCACCCCTCTGGGCGATATCGTTTCGACCGTGACGGCTCTTATTCAGGGAAGCCCCGATATAAGATGGATATTTGTCCACACTGCACCGAACGGGGAAGTCAGCCTTGATACTGACGAACTCAAAGCCGTTCTTGGTGAAGTTCCTCTTGATAATCTCGAGGTCATATTGTGGATAAAAGGCTATCTTGAAGAAGCATACGATGCTTAAAAAATTTGTCTGAAATTGTACATTGTAAATTATACGTTGTACATTTAAAATAAAAGTATATTATATGAAAGGATAAGATATAGTATGAAATCATTAGCTGAGCTTGCAGCAATCAAGGAAAAAATGCAGAGCAAAGTCGTTCTGCGTGAAGGCAGCGGAGATATCAGAGTAGTAGTCGGTATGGCTACCTGCGGTATCGCAGCAGGTGCAAGACCTGTTCTCAATGCATTCGTTGAGGAAGTCGGTAAGGCAGACCTTGCCGGTAAGGTCATGGTCACTCAGACAGGCTGTATCGGCATTTGCCAGTATGAGCCCGTTGTTGAGATCTTCGAGGCAGGCAAGGAAAAAGTCACATACGTAAAGATGACAGCTGAAAAGGCAGCCGAAGTTGTTGAGAAGCATCTTAAGGGCGGCAATGTCATTGATGAATACACAATTTCAAAAGTATAATATTCATTTGTAAAACAGGTTGGAGGTAAAAAATATGATTCGTTCCCAGGTTCTGATATGCGGCGGTACAGGCTGTACATCATCAGGCAGCCAGGCACTTATCAATGAATTTGAAACCCGTATTGAAGAATTCGGACTTTCAGAGGAAGTAAAAGTTGTCAGAACAGGCTGTTTCGGTCTTTGTGCATTAGGTCCCGTTGTTATCGTATATCCCGACGGTACATTCTACTCAAGAGTTGAAAAAGACGACGTTAAGGAGATCGTTTCCGAGCATCTTCTCAAGGGCCGTCAGGTTGAGCGTCTTGTTTATTCAGACGTTGATGAGTCTGTTAAAGATGAAATCGTTCATGCATCTCTTAACGACACTACATTCTATAAATCACAGAAGCGTGTTGCTCTTCGTAACTGCGGTGTTATCAACCCCGAAAGCATCGACGAGTATATCGCTATGGACGGTTATGCAGCTCTCGGTAAGGCTGTAACCGAAATGACACCTGAAGAGGTTATCCGGACAATTAAGGATTCAGGTCTTCGAGGCAGAGGCGGCGGCGGATTCCCCACGGGTCTTAAGTGGAGCTTCACAGCAGCACAGCCCAAGGGTCAGAAGTATGTTGTATGTAATGCTGACGAAGGTGACCCCGGTGCATTCATGGACCGTTCTGTTCTTGAAGGCGATCCCCACTGTATCGTTGAAGCTATGGCTATCTGCGGTTACGCAACAGGTGCCTCAGAAGGTTATGTATATGTCCGTGCTGAGTATCCTATCGCTGTTGCACGTCTTCAGAAGGCTATTGATGATGCCCGTGAGTACGGTCTTCTCGGTAAGAATATCTTCGGCTCAGGCTTTGATTTTGATCTGTTTATCCGCCTCGGTGCAGGTGCATTCGTCTGCGGTGAGGAAACAGCTCTTATGACTTCTATTGAGGGTAACAGAGGCGAGCCCCGTCCCCGTCCTCCCTATCCTGCAGTAAAGGGTCTTTTCGGCAAGCCCACAACTGAAAACAACGTTGAAACATTTGCAAACGTGCCTCAGATCATTCTCCACGGTGCTGAATTCTTCAACACAATGGGTACAGAGAAATCAAAGGGTACAAAAGTTTTCGCTCTCGGCGGTAAGATACACAACACAGGTCTTGTTGAGGTTCCCATGGGAACAACTCTCCGTGAGATCGTTGAGGTTATCGGCGGCGGCGTACCCGGCGGCAAGAAGTTCAAGGCTGCTCAGACAGGCGGACCTTCCGGCGGTTGTATCCCTGCATCTATGCTTGATATTGAGATCGACTACGACAACCTTGTTGCACAGGGTGCAATGATGGGTTCCGGCGGTCTTATCGTTATGGACGAAACAGACTGTATGGTTGACATCGCTAAGTTCTTCCTTGAGTTCACAGTTGATGAGTCCTGCGGTAAGTGTACACCCTGCCGTATCGGTACAAAGAGACTTTATGAAATTCTTGAAAAGATAACAAACGGCAACGGCACACTTGAAGACCTTGACGAGATGGAGAAGCTCTGTCATTATATCAAGGACAATTCTCTCTGCGGTCTCGGTCAGACAGCTCCCAACCCCGTTCTTTCAACATATCAGAGATTCAAGGACGAATACGTTGCTCACGTTGTTGATAAGAGATGTCCTGCAGGCGTATGTAAGAACCTTGTTCAGCTTGTTATCCTTGAGGATAAGTGTAAGGGCTGTACAGCATGTTCACGTGTATGTCCCGTTGGTGCTATCGCAGGTTCTGTTAAGAATCCTCATGTTATCGACACAACAAAATGTATCAAGTGCGGTGCTTGTATCGAGAAATGTAAGTTCGGCGCAATTATCAAGAAATAAGGAGGAACGGATAAAATGGCTGATGTTAATGTTAAAATCAACGGTAAAGAATATACCGTTCCTGCCGGCAGCACCATTCTTGAAGCTGCACGTATTGCAGGTATAAATATTCCCACACTTTGCTACCTTAAAGAGATCAACGCTATCGGTGCTTGCCGTATCTGTGTTGTTGAAGTTAAGGGTGCAAGAAGCCTTGTTGCAGCCTGTGTATTCCCCGTAAATGAGGGGATGGAGATCTATACAAATTCTCCCAAGGTCATCGAGGCAAGAAAAACTACACTTAAACTTATCCTTTCTGACCATAAGAAAGAGTGTCTTTCCTGCGTAAGAAGCGGTAACTGTGAGCTTCAGCAGCTTTGTGCTGATTACGGTATCGAAGATACAGAAGCATTCGCAGGTGTTACTAATAAATATGATATTGATGCTTCCGCAACTCACATGACACGTGACAATGAGAAGTGTATTCTCTGCCGTCGTTGTGTAGCAGTCTGTGACAAGAATCAGGGTGTTTCCGTTATCGGTGCTAACAACAGAGGCTTCGATACAAGCATCGGTTGTGCATTTGATTATGATCTGGGCAATGTTGCTTGTATCTCCTGCGGTCAGTGTATCACAGCTTGTCCCACAGGTGCTCTCGCTGAAAGAGATGACACTCAGAAGGTATTCGACGCTATCAATGATCCCGAAAAGATCGTTCTTGTACAGACAGCTCCCGCAGTAAGAGTAGGTATCGGTGAAGAGTTCGGTTATCCCATCGGTTCAATCGTTACAGGCAAGATGGTTTCTGCTATCCGTGCTCTCGGCGTTGATAAGGTATTTGATACAAACTTTGCGGCTGACCTTACGATCATGGAAGAAGCTACAGAGTTCCTCGGCAGATATACCAAGAAAGAGAATCTTCCTCTTATCACATCCTGCTCACCCGGATGGATCAAATACTGTGAGCATTATTATCCCGAAATGATTCCCAATCTTTCTTCATGTAAGTCACCTCAGGGCATGTTCGGCTCTGTTGCAAAGACATACTACGCTCAGAAAGAGGGCATCGACCCCAAGAACATCTTTGTTGTCAGCGTAATGCCCTGTACAGCTAAGAAGTTCGAGGCTGAAAGAATGGATCATACAGCTGTTGAAGGTCTTGCAGATATTGACGCAGTTGTTACAGTCCGTGAGCTTGCAAGAATGATCAAGAAGGCAGGCATTATGTTCAATATGCTTCCCGACGGTGAATTCGACGCTCCCTTCGGTCTCGGTTCAGGTGCAGGTACAATCTTCGGTGCAACAGGCGGTGTTATGGAAGCTGCTCTTCGTACAGCTTACGAAGTTCTTACAGGCGAAAGCCTTGAGAAACTTGAATTCTCCGACGTCAGAGGCGTTGAGGGTATTAAGGAAGCTTCTTATTCAATTGCAGGTAACGAAATCAATGTTGCAGTTGTTTCCGGTACTGCAAATGCAGGCAAGCTTCTCGATATGGTTAAGTCCGGCGAGAAGACATATGACTTCATTGAAGTTATGGCTTGTCCCGGCGGCTGTGTAAACGGCGGCGGTCAGCCTATCCAGCCTGCATCAGTTATCAATAACTACGATGTAAGAGCTCTCCGTGCAGCAGGTCTTTACGCAGATGATAAGAACCTTCCTGTAAGAAAGTCACACGAGAATCCCGATGTTAAGGCGGTTTACGCTGAGTTCTTCGGCGAGCCCAACAGCCATAAGGCACATGAGATACTTCACACGGGCTACACAGCAAGAAAGAAGTATTAATTTAAATAATACAATAATCAAGGCGATGTATCACACGATACATCGCCTTTGGTTTTAGTATAAATACAGATTTCTATTTGCCTGTGCAAGCTGTTTAAGGTTTTTTGTATAGCCGTTGATACTGAATAATATGAAAAATTCATTTCTGTCAGCTTTGTTCCAATCAACTTTTTTTGCTTTTTCAAGTAAAGAATAATATACATCTGTGTCCATTGGTTTGTTTGTATATTTACATTCACCAAAAATGATGTTGTTATCATTCTCATCAACAGCAACAATGTCAATTTCAGTATCTTTTCTGTCCCACCATCTGCCGATTTTCTGCGGAACAAAATCCCACACATCCTGCACGATCAGTTTATTCATATATTCTTTTCTGCAGATGTCTTCATAAACAAAAGATGTATGATTGGGAATGAAGCTTTTTCTGATTTTATCAAGAACAAAATCCGGATAATCTGTTTCAATAAATGATTTATAAGGGTAAATGAACAAAAACCAGAACTTAATGTAATTATCTTTGATTTTGTAAAGTCCCATTTTGCTCTTTTCAGGATTTTTTTCAGTTACGGGAACTTCTCTTTCAAGAATATCAAGATCAATGAGAACATTAAGGTATTTAGGCAGATTCGTTTCTCTTACACCGAGAGCTGCTGCAATTTCACTTGCTCTTTCTTTGCCCGATGCAATTGTTTTTATTATTGAAAAATAACTTCCCACATCCTGAACTTCTTTTTCCAGAAGAAAATTCGGTTCTTCATAAAGGTAGCTTTCCTTGGACATTACACTGTTTTCGATTGCATCGTAAATATTTTCAAATGCTCTGAAAGATTCAATATATTTCGGAACTCCTCCTGTTACTGCGTAGCTTTCAATAAGCTGTTTTTCAGTCATTTCACCATCGAAGAAATCCTGATAATACTTAAACGGTATCTGATGCATTTTTAGCTGACCTGTTCTTCTGCCGTAAAGAGGACTTGAATAGGATAATGTCTGATCATACATCATGTTGACAAGAGAACCGCAAAGAATGAGCATCACATTTGCATTTTTAAGGATTGTGTCCCAGATTTTCTGCATTTTTGATATGAATGCAGGGTTGGATTTGCCGATATACTGAAATTCGTCAATGATGATGAGTTTTCTTTTTTCGGGGGAGTAAGATGCAAGATATGAAAAGAGTGTTTCCCAGGACTCAACCGTTGCATTCGCCAGCAATTCATTTTGTGTGTACATAGCAACAGATTTAGTAAATGCATTTCTGTTTTCATTTTCAGATTCTTCTGTTGCAAGGAAGAAAAGAGCATCTTTATTTTTGATGAACTCACTCAGAAGTGAAGTTTTGCCGATTCTTCTTCTGCCGTAAACAACAACAAAAGATGATTCCTCTTTTTTATATTCATTCTCAAGAAAATTCATCTCATTTTTTCTGTCAACAAACTTTTTCATAGTTATCACCACTCATATTATATGTACTTGTAATTTTATTATACCACAAAGTATAATTATTTCAAGTATAATTT
>CAZTFS010000021.1:0-25182 GCA_964613045.1 uncultured Eubacteriales bacterium | reverse complement strand
TAACAGCTCCCGTTGTAACAGGTCTTGTTTATAACGCAAACCGTACACTCGGAAACATCGACCTTGAGGATTATTATACTCCCGACAGCAACGGCTACTGGCAGTTTGATGATACATCAATAGTTCCCGCAGTTAAGAAGACTTCTTATGCTGCAACCTACGTTTCAAAGAATGCTAACTATTCAAACTACAGTGCAAACATTACTGTTATTGTTACTCCCAAGGCTGTTACTCTTACAGCAGTTGATACTACAGTATCCTACGGTAAGGCAGCATCCTACTCAGTAAAGGCTGACGGCTTTACAGGCAGCGATTCGCTGGCAACAATGGGTGGTACTCAGCCCACTTATGTATGTACATACTCCATGGGTGAGGATGTGGGTACATATAAGATAAAGATAAACCACAATCTTGACAGTAACGGCAACTATGAGTTCAGTACTGTTGAAGGTACTCTCAGAGTAGTTCCTGCTGACCTCTATGTAACAGCTACAGCTACAAGCAGAGATTATAACGGCACAACAGGTGTTGAAGTCAAGTTTGCAATCGCTTCCGGTAAGTATTCAAATGATGATGTTGTTCTTTCAACAGCAACCGCAAACGGCACAGCATCTTCTGCTAACGCTGGTACAAGAACAGTTGCTTACACAGCTCCCACCCTCACAGGTTCAAAGGCTCCTAACTACAACCTTGTTCTTACTCCCGCATCAGGCATTCTCACTGTAACCATCAATAAGCTTGATCCCGAAGGCGTAGTATTCCCCAAGACTGCAACAATCGAGTTTGGTCTGGCTCTCTCATGGGCTGAGTTCTCAGACGAAGCTGCAGGCGACGGTTCATTTGCTCTTACGGGAAGTGTGCCTAACGCACTTGGTGATTTTGCATATGAAGTAGTATTTACTCCTAAAGATGCTGTAAACTACAACACAGTTTCAAGTTATGTAACTCTTACTGTTACAGAGTGCGAAGTTAACTATGTTGTCGGTGTTTCAGGTACTGCTCAGGCAGGTGAAAGACTTACTGCTGTATTTACAGGACTTCCCTCAAAGGCTTATGATTACATTAACTATCAGTGGTACAGAGTATCTGATACAGCTCAGATTAAAATATCAGGTGCAACCGGTTCCGTATACACTGCTACAGAGTCTGATGTAGGTTATTCACTCGTTGTTGTTACCTACTTCAATGACGATGCTCCTTATGTATACGCTGACGGTATCGCAGAAGAGTTTGATAAGCAGGTTTGTATTTACAGCCAGACAGACGGTACGGTTCAGGAAGAAAATCTTACTTTCTGGCAGAGAATCGTTAAGTGGCTCCAGAGCATTATCCAGGCACTTACAGGTATAATGTGGACAATGGGTATGTAAAATAATTTATCCCGTCGGAGTAAAATCCGACGGGTTTCTTCTTTTTGCCTGTATTAAAAAAATCAGCACCCGAAAACGGATGCTGAAAAAATTTATTTCTTTGCTTTGGCAGCTTTTTTAGCTGCTTTTTTTCTTTTTTTGACCTCGGGATCTTTGGGATCGCCCTCAGTTGCAATTATCCAATCGGTCATGTCCTTAACGGATTTTTCAACAGGCATGGGCTCGTATCCAAGCTCTTCTTTTGCCTTTGCGTAGCTGAAATTACAGTTGGAAACAAGCTTTCTGATAGAATATCTTGTGAAAAGAGGAGTTGTGTCCGTAACCTTGTAATAAACTTCCATTATGGGGGCTACGACATCGACAATTCCCTTGTTGAGAGTGATTGCGGGGACTTTCATGTTAAGAACCTTTGCAAGAGTTCTTATAAATTCATCAACGCTCATAACATCTCCGCAGAGGATATAGCATTCACCGGGTCTGCCTTTTTCAGCGGCTGTGCGTGTGCCTTTTGCAACATCACGGACATCAACAAAGTTGTAACCGCCAAAGCCGAGTGTTACGGGAAAATGACCGCCGAGGAACATTCTGACCATTTCGCCGACACTTGATACTTTGAAATCATAAGGACCGAAGCATGCACCGGGCTGAATGATTACTGTTTCAAGACCGTCTGCACCGTTGCTGTCGATAACATACTGAGTTGCTTCAGCCTTTGTTTTTGCGTATGCACCTTCAAGGATTGACGGATCATAGTGACTCAGCTCTGTCATTACCTGATTGTCGGGAAGGGGGGGATATGTATCGACGGAGGACATGTACACAAGTCTCTTGACACCGCACTTTTTACATGCCGCAACAACGTTCTTTGTGCCTGTAACATTGACTCTGTATACAGCGTCTTCATTGCCGGGCTTTAATTCGATCATGCCTGCTAAGTGGTAAACAACATCAGCACCTTCAAAAGCCTTCTCGAGCGATTCCGTATCGGTTACATCACCGAAAACCTTTGTACATTCGATTCCGTCAAAAATTTTGGAATCTTTTCTGATGAGAATTGTGGGATTATCGCCGTTTTTTGCAAGCTCAAGAAGCAAAGCATAACCCACGTGACCTGTTGCACCGGTCATTACACATTTTTTTTCTGCCATAAACTGAACACCTTTCTTCTGTTTTGTCATTACCGCAAAAATGTCATTGACGTTTGTGACTGTTACGCCTGTAACCAACGCTCACCGCATCCTTTTAGGGCATTGTATGAGTCATTGTTGTCAAGATATTTCAGCGGGTCAATATTATGCTTATTTTTTTATTCTTTTTCGATAACGCAATGCTGGTTGTCGGGCAGTGAGGGATTTGTCAGCTCTTCTGCTATCTCACCGATCTGTGCAAAGAGTTTTTGAAGCTTTTCTTTTCTCAGAGCCTTGATCTTGAACACATTGCTGAATCGGACAGGCAGAGAAGCCACGTCTTTAACGATAGTGTAGACGGGACTGTCAGAGCCGTAATTTTTCTTCGAGCCGTCAAACACACCCAGATAAATATCCATAACATGAGACATGAGATTGTCGTTTTTCAGCTCTTTTAATGCCTTTTTGTTAACGCCCTTGCCGAATGTGAAGAAATTGATAAGTCTGCCGGCTTTTCCGACAGTTACATTAAGCAACCACTTTGCGGCTTTTGAAATAAGCTTATAATATTTTCCGTCGTATTTGAGTTTTTCGTCGATCGCATTGAATCTCGAAATAAATTCAGCCTTATCCTTTGCGGCGGCGGAAAGAAGCCCCATAAGTACATTTTTTGTATGTTCGGTTATGTATTCGGCGGTGTATTCCTTGCCGTTGTATGAGAACCTTCCGACGGAATCAACATCTATCCTGTATTCCTTGTCATCTATTGTAAGAGTTGTGACAGATGCAGGATGACCGCACAGGGAGCCTAAATTTATCTGATGCATCACGTTGCCGTTTTTTGCAACATATCGGGTGGTTCTGAGCATGTGGGAGTGACCTACGACTATAAAATCGACACCTGCTTCGGCGAGAGCCTCGGCTCTTTCGTCAGCATCACCTATCATCTGACCGCCGTTTATAAGTCTTGAAATATTTGTAAGCACAAGATGATGCTCCATAACGATGACTGTTTCACCGTTTGCTTTTGCATCTTTTACCTGTCTGAGTATCCATTCAAAATGCTCATCACAGTATCCGGCTTTGCCTTTACCGTTTTTGTCATCGTTCAGACCGATAAGTCTTACCTTGTCATTGAGCTTAACCGCATAGGAAGCCGCACCGATCTCGTTTACATAAGTATCATAAGCCTGATTTTCGCCGAAATCCTTGTAAAATTCACGAAGATAGCCGGCAGTCACGGTCTCAACATCTTTAAAGTATTTATCGCCCTGAAAACGTTTTGCATCGCCGTTACAGCACCAGTCATGGGTTGAATATATAACATAAACCTTTTTCTTTTCGGAAAGTGCTTTTATCTTGACAAGCATTTCGTCGTGAGATACTTTTTCGCCGTCGTTTGAAATGTCACCTGCAATAAAAACCGCATCGCAGTCACTTTCTGCGATATTTTCAAATGCTGCATCAATTATTGCACCTGTTTCGGCAAGACATTTCTGATCAGAGGATTCTCTGAGATGATATGCTTTTCCGCCGTCAGTAAGGGTTTCGGAAAAATGATGCAAATCGGCAATCATTGCAATTTTAAACATTAGATCACGACCTCGTATATTTATCTATTGTCAATATTATCACAATAATGAACAAAAAGCAAGTAATGAATTGTTAATTGTATTTGACAAATTGACAGACATATATTATAATAACATGTAATATTATTTTTGAAAGGAGAGGTATCCTGAATGGATGACCCTGCCCCCGGCAATCTTATTATGCTCGCAATGACCTCTTCAACAGTCGTTGCTGACGGCGATAACACTGCTGTATCAATTCTTTTAAAAATTTTGCTTTTGTTTGTGCTGATTCTCGTAAACGCATTCTTCGCTATGAGTGAGATCGCAATAATCTCCCTTAACGATACGAAGATCGAGAGATTGGCTGATGAAGGAGATAAGAAAGCAAAGCAGATAATGAAGCTGACCGAAAATTCATCGAATTTTCTCTCGATGATCCAGATTGGTGTAACGCTTGCAGGTTTCCTGACCAGTGCATCGGCTGCGGATTCCTTTACACCGATCATAACAGAAGCGGTTGCACCGTTGATTCCTTTTGTGCCTGTATCTGTTATTGATACTGTAGCTCTTATTCTTATTACTATCATTATTTCTTATTTTTCTCTTGTTCTCGGTGAGCTTGTACCTAAAAAGATCGCTATGCAGAAGGCTGAAAGTATTTCTTACAAGATCGTCGGCTTTTTGCTTGTATTTATGAAAGTAACAAAGCCCTTTGTCAAGGTGCTTGCATTTTCCACCAATACTGTTGTAAAGCTTTTCGGTATTGATCCCTCCGCTGACGAAGAACATGTCACTGAGGAAGAAATTCTGATGATGGTCGATGTCGGTGAGGAGAAAGGTGTTATTGAAAACACCCAGGCTGAGATGATAAACAATATCTTTGAGCTTGATGATATAGATGCCGGAGATATTATGACACACCGTGTGGATATGACTGCCGTTGAAGCTGACGAACCTGTAAGCGAAGTGCTTAAGGTTGCTATTGCAGACGGTTATTCCCGTATTCCTGTTTTTGATGATGATCCCGATAATATCGTCGGTATGGTCTATATTAAAGATCTGCTCGAATATGTGGGCAAAGATCTGCCTGCGGATAAAACTATAAGAGAAGTGATGAGGGAAGCTTATTTTGTTCCCGAAACAAAAAAATGCGGAAAACTGTTTGCCGAGATGAGCGAAAATCATATTCAGATGGCCATCGTTGTTGATGAATACGGCGGTACGGCAGGTCTTGTAACTCTCGAAGACATCGTTGAGTCCATAATGGGTAATATTCAGGACGAATATGATGACGAGACCGAAGAAATCGCAAAGATAAATGATACTACCTTCACCGTTGAGGGTAATACTGATATTGATGAAGTTGATGAGCTTGTAGGTGCGGAAATTCCGCAGGATGACTATGATACCCTTGCAGGCTTTATCATAAGTCAGTTGGGATATCTTCCTAAGGACGGAGATATGGATACCGTTGAGTTCGATAATCTCAAATTTACCGTTCTTTCCGTTGAGGATAAACGAATAGCAAAGGTAAGAATAGATATAACTCCCAGAGATGATTCTGCATCGGAAGATGATGATAATGAACCTGCGGAGGAGAAGCGGATAAGACTCAGAAAAAACAAGGAAGAAGACAAACAATAATTTGTCAAACCAATTAACAATGTACAATTTACAATTTACAATCGTGCAGATGTAGCGATGCATGCGGTTTTTTGTAAATCATTGTACATTGAAAATTGTAAATTGTTCATTGATAAATTCTGATTCAGAGGTCATGTTATGAAATTTTTTCAAGATGTAACCGAGGTAACTTTTGCCGGTATAGATCAGGTATTTAATGTTTCCTCCGTTTTTTGTGAATTCTCTATAGGCGGAAATGAGTTTTCAATCAAATGGTACGGTGTTATTATAGGCTTTGGTTTGATCCTTGCTGCTCTTTTCGGCGGCAGAATGGCATATAAATGGCACATGGATCTTAGCAAGATGATAGATGTGCTCATTTACGGCATGTTGGGCGGTATTGTTGGTGCAAGACTTTACTACTGTATCTTCAGTTGGGATAATTATAAGGACAATCTTCTTGATATTTTTAAGATATGGGAAGGCGGACTTGCCATTTACGGCGGTATTATCGGCGGTATTCTGGCGGCATTTATCACATGTAAAGTTGAAAAACTGAATTTTTATAATTTGCTCGATTGCGTCGGCATGAGTCTTCTTATCGGACAGGGAATCGGCAGATGGGGTAATTATGCCAATCAGGAAGCATTCGGCGGTAACACAAACGGCTCATACGGTATGTGGAGCGAAAAAATTGCCGATTATATAATCCGACATCAGGCAGAGTTGCCGGGTGTTGACCCTGCAAAGCCTGTTCATCCCACATTCTTTTATGAATTTGTCTGGTGCATGGTCGGTTTTGTGCTTCTTTATATAATATGCAGAAAATTCCGTAAATTCAGCGGTCAGATATTTCTTTGCTACGGAATATGGTACGGTATAGGCAGAACTATCATTGAGGGGCTGAGAACAGACAGCCTTTATATCGGCAACAGCAGTATCCGTGTTTCACAGCTTATTTCTGTGGCACTGGTCGTTGCTTGTGCTGTCATACTTGTGGTGATGCTGATAAAAACAAAGAAGAACCCGAAGCCTGTTGAGGGTGTGGATTACTATATAGATGCGAAGCCTTTCTTCGGTTTTGAAAAGAAAAGACTTGAAAGAGAGCAGGCAACCAAGGAACAGGCTGAAAAGGAGACAGAAAGCGATGTACACGAGGATTGACGGTAAAGAAGTTTCTGCAGCGGTCAGAGAACAGATAACCAACGAAGTAAGCGAGCTTAAAGCAAAGGGTATTACTCCCGGCCTTGCTGTTATAATTGTAGGTAATGATCCTGCTTCAAGAGTATATGTGAATAATAAGAAAAAAGGCTGCGAGCAGACAGGCATGAACTCTTTTGAGTATGCTCTGCCGGAGGCTACCACTACGCAGGAGCTTATTGATCTTATAGAAAAGCTCAATAAAGACGAAAAGGTACACGGCATACTTTGCCAGCTTCCCGTTCCCAAACAGATAGATGAGGAAAAGGTGCTTAATTCGATCTCACCGGAAAAGGATGTTGATGCATTTCATCCCGTGAATTGCGGTAAGGTAATGACAGGGGATTACAGATTTGCTCCCTGTACACCTGCAGGAATGGTTGAAATGCTCAAATATTATAATATTCCTATTGGGGGAAAGCATTGTGTTATTATCGGCAGAAGCAATATTGTCGGCAAGCCGATGGCAATGCTGATGCTTAAAAATAACGCTACTGTTACGGTGTGCCATTCAAGAACAGAGAATCTCAAGGAGATAACAAAACAGGCAGATATTCTTGTTGCCGCCGTAGGCAGACCCAAATTTGTCACAGCAGATATGGTAAAAGACGGTGCGGTTGTGCTTGACGTCGGTATAAACCGTATGGAAGACGGCAAGCTCTGCGGTGATGTGGATTTTGATGCAGTTGCTGAGAAGACATCATTTATTACTCCTGTTCCCGGCGGAGTAGGACCTATGACTATAACCATGCTGCTGAAAAATACGCTTGAAGCAGCAAAGCGTTAATTTGTCAATGAACGACAAATTCTGATTTGCCCGTATCTTTTGCTGTTCCCGTATCAGACAGCAGATACGGAATTTTTTAAGGAAAAACTGCTATGAAAAAAATTACATTTCACTCTGAATTGCTTTATGTGATTTCTTTGCTTATTTTGTCCTTTTCCGTGGCAATGATCTCGGCGACGGATTTCGGATTATCCATGATAGTTTCACCTGCGTATATTCTCAGTCAGAAATTAGGTTTTCTCACATTCGGACAGGCTGAGTACGTGATTCAGGGTGTACTGTTTGTTGTACTGTGCATACTGATAAGAAAGATAAAGCTGATATATTTCAGCTCGTTTCTTACAGGTGTTTTTTACGGAGCACTTCTTGATATGTGGCGTATTGTTATACCTCATTTTAACCCCGAAATCACAGCTCCCGGCAGTCTTCCCTTTGCGGTAAGAATAGTGTATTTTATCGTGGGAATATGTCTGACATCGCTGTCTATCGCAATGTGTTTCAGAACATATTTATATCCCCAGGTGTATGATTTCTTTGTAAAAGCTGTCTGTGAGAAATATTCTCTTGACCGTGGAAAATTTAAAATTATCAACGATCTTGTTTTTCTTATTATCTCTGTTGCAATGTCGCTTCTTCTTTTCGGAAAATTCGTCGGTGTCGGCGTCGGCACACTGATAATGGCACTTTTAAACGGATTGCTTATCAGCTTTTTCGGAAAAATTCTTGATAAGTGCTTTGTTTATAAGCCTTTGTTAAAAAAAATAAGTACATATTTTGATATATAAAAATATCCGCATCGGCATATTGTCGATGCGGTTGTTTAGTATGATACAAATTATTGTTTTGTATTTTTATTATATATAACTCTCAGTCCGTCAAGGATCAGGTCGGGGTCGTATGTTATATCCATGTTGCAGTAGCGTATGATATCTGCGGCAATTCCGCCTGTCGCTACTATTGAAGCCGATTTTTCGCCGAGGGAGTCTTCAATTCTTCCGCAAAGTCCCTCTATCATGGCCGCATTCCCGAGAACGATACCTGCCTGCATACTTGTAACGGTATTTGTTCCGATTGCACTGGGCGGTGCATCAAGAGAGATGGCTGAAAGCTGAGATGCACCTGAGGAAAGAGCGTTAAGAGATAATTTTACACCCGGAGAGATCGTACAGCCTCTGTAGTTGCCTTTGGAATCAATTATGCTGATCTTTGTAGCCGTGCCCATATCCAGAACAAGGCAGGGCAGGGGATATTTTTCGATCGCACCGACTGCACCTGCCACCAAATCAGCACCCAGTTGAGCAGGATTATCGATCTTGATATTCAGACCTGTTTTTACACCCGGTCCGATAATAAGGGGAGTGTGTCCCGTGATAAAACCAACAGCTTCCTTTATTACATTGGTAAGCTCGGGTACAACTGAGCATATGATTGCTCCCTCAAAGTCGGAAGTGTTGATCGAATGAAGACTGAAAATGGCGGAAAGCTCGGCGGCGTACTGATCGGGCATGTGTAGTCTTTCAGTAGCAAGTCTTGAAACAAAAATGAGCTTATCTTCAGAGTACAGTCCGATAGTAATATTGGTATTGCCTATGTCAACAGCTAATAACATCATGAAATCCTCCGACGAATTATTGTTTTTCTTATTTTACACCTATAACAGCATATTATAATTCTAAAATAGAAAATATAATTATTTTTGCGGTATTTGTAACCATTTTTATGCTTGTGGGAAAAAAAGCCTATTGATGAGTTTGATTTTACCGTTATTGTCTGTGACAGATGACTCCTTCAGGATATGTAGCTGTAAATTTATAATACACTGAAAAGTGACGACCTGCACAAAAAATGCAGGTCATTTTTATGAATAATTTTCCGAAAATTCATGTTGAATCTTTACATCTTGCGTGATACAATGTATGCGGTAGAAAAACGGAAAAAAAGGAGCATCGCAAAATGGATGTGATATTCTCTAACCTCGGTAATCTGGAAATAAAGCAGATTATCATGTGGATAATCGGTGGTGTGCTGATTTATCTTGCAATAAAAAAAGAAATGGAGCCTACACTTCTTCTTCCTATGGGCTTCGGTGCAATTCTTATCAACCTTCCCGAATCGGGTGCAAAGACTGTTATTGATCACCTGTTTGAAATAGGTATTGAGAGCAACGAGCTTATGCCTCTGATACTTTTTATCGGTATCGGTGCAATGATCGACTTTGAACCGTTGCTGGGAAATCCGAAACTGATGTTATTCGGTGCGGCGGCACAGTTCGGCATTTTCTTTACTCTTGTACTTGCATCTGTATTCGGTTTCGAACTTCACAATGCGGCATCAATTGCAATTATCGGTGCTGCTGACGGTCCTACATCAATTTTCGTTGCACAGACTCTTAATTCAGACTACACAGCGGCTATCATGGTTGCGGCATATTCGTATATGGCTCTTGTTCCTATTGTTCAGCCACCCATCATCAAGCTCTGCACAACAAAGAAAGAGCGTCAGATCAGAATGAAGTATTCAACCAAGAAGGTTTCAAAGATGACGAAGATCCTTTTCCCCATCTTTGTTACTGTTATTGTCGGTCTTGTAGCTCCTGACGCAGTTGCTCTTATCGGTTTCCTTATGTTCGGTAACCTTATCAGAGAGTGCGGTGTTCTTGATTCGCTTTCAAATACGGCTCAGAATGTTCTTGCAAACCTTATCACGATCTTCCTTGGTCTTACAATCGCATCAAGAATGACAGCATCAGAATTCCTCAGAGGTGAAACACTCCTTATTATGGGTCTCGGTCTTGTTGCATTCATTTTCGATACATTCGGCGGCATCATGCTTGCAAAGTTCATGAACCTGTTCTTGAAGAATAAGATCAATCCTATGATCGGTGCGGCAGGTATCTCTGCATTCCCCATGTCTGCACGTGTTGTCAGCAAGATTGCTAAAGAAGAAGATCCCCAGAACTACATTCTTATGCAGGCTATCGGTGTTAATGTTTCAGGTCAGATCGCATCTGTTATCGCAGGTGGTCTCATTCTGTCACTTGTAAGATAAGGAGGTTAAGCTGATGGAAAACGTATCTGAGATCATTACAGAAATTGCAGAAGAACTTTCAAGCATGCCGGCAAGTGAGCTTGCAAGTGAAGCAGAAGGCTTTTTCGGCAGCATGGACAGTATTCTTGAATCCCTCAAGATCATGGGATTCGGCATGGTTGGTATTTTTATAGTAACGATAGTAATTATTCTTCTTGTTACATTGCTTAATACGATTACTTCCGGCACAAAGAAGAAAAAGGACAAAGAAAATAATTGATATAAGTATCTCTGTATTGTGATGCTCATTATTAACACAAAAATCGGATGCCCTTTCGGACATCCGATGATTTTTTTTTGTATTGAATTAACCGAAATATCTCTTAAGAAGACCTTCGAGAGCCTTACCGTGTCTTGCTTCGTCTCTTGCCATTTCGTGCACTGTATCATGGATCGCATCAAGACCGTTCTTCTTTGCACATGCTGCAAGGTCAAACTTGCCCTGTGTTGCACCGTATTCACAGTCTACACGCCATGCAAGGTTATCCTTTGTTGTAGCCTTCATCTTGGGCTCAAGTGTTTCGCCTAAAAGCTCTGCAAACTTTGCTGCGTGCTCAGCCTCTTCATAAGCTGCCTTTTCCCAATACAGACCGATCTCCGGATAGCCTTCACGATGAGCGATACGAGCCATGCAAAGATACATACCTACTTCGCTGCATTCACCGTTGAAGTTAGCCATAAGCTGTTCAAGGATATACTGCTTATCCTCGGCACTGATGTCAGGATTGCTTGCAACTGTCTTCTCATAAATGCCGTATTCATGCTCAGCAGCAAGCTTCATATCTCCAACCTGCTCTGTAAATCTTTCGCCGGGAACTCTGCAAACAGGGCACTTTTCAGGTGCTGCATCTCCCTCGTGAACATAACCGCATACCGGACAAACCCATTTTTTCATTTCAAAATACCTCCATTAGAGTAAAATTAATTTTAATTTATATGAACGCTTATTGCGTTACTGACTGTCATTTTCGATACATTCATTACATGTACCGTGGAATACAAGGGTGTGGAAATCGATCCTGCCGCCGAAATGCTTCTGAGCTTCACTGTCAAGCTCCGCATCGTGGCGTATGAAGTCGAAATCATCTATTCTTCCGCAATTATCACAGACGAAATGTGAATGTTTCTCCACATTGCCGTCGAACCGTTCCTTACCGCCCCAGAATGCTACACTCTGTATCTCACCGTTTTGTTTCATCTCGCTTAAGTTTCTGTAAACCGTTGCAAGGCTCAGGTCGGGGATCTCAGGCTTCAGCCGGCTGAATATCCACTCGGCGGTAGGGTGACTTTTGGTGCTCATGAGCACTTCACGGATTGCTTCTCTTTTTCGGGAATATTTTCTGACCTTTTCACTCATTTTGTCCGCCTCCTAAACAATAATGATAATTGTTATTGTTATTATAACGCAGATTATTCACTTTGTCAATAGTTTTTTTAATTTTTTTTCAAAAAAATTTGGAGCTGTACAGAAATTACATATATGTTGCAGGTTTATTACAATTGTATAAAAAATGATTTAACATTTGTTGACTTACTGTTGATTATGTGCTATATTATAAATACCTTATATAAACGTTTCATGAAAGGATAATACCTATGAGAAAATTTTTATCTGTTCTTCTGAGTGTCATAATGCTTATGGGCTCAGTTGCTGTGGGTGCTTCTGCGGCTGACGGTGATCTCAATGTTATCGTAGCCAGCGATCTTCATTTTTCATCAAATTCATTTACTGTATACACAGGCAACACGTCTGATGATGCCTATTCGCACGTTCCTTCTTCAGGTCAGTTGCTTTATGAATCAAACGCAATTATAACCGCATTTCTTGACAATGCTGCCGGAAGTAATGCTGATGTACTTCTGCTTTCCGGTGACCTTGTAAACGCAGGAACAGAAGCCGAGCATATTCTTTTGGCGGCAAAGCTTGCTGAATTTGAAGCCGAAACAGGCAAGCAGGTTTACGTTATCCCCGGCAACCATGACTTCTTTAAGACCACCAAAGAGAGCTTTGCGGCTATATATTCCGATTTCGGTTACGGCGATGCAATTGCAACGGATACAAATTCAATCACTTATGTAGCTGATCTTAACGATGAATACAGACTTATCGGTATTGACAGCACTGATAAAGGTGAAAGTGTCGAATGTATGACGGCAGAAAGAGTTGCATGGATCGAAGCTCAGTGCAAGCAGGCTGTTGCTGACGGCAAAAAGGTGATTGCCATGATGCATCACAATCTTCTTGAGCATTATATTTTCAATGATGCTATCCATGCCGGTGCTATAGTTGATTCAAGTCTGGGACTTGCTGAAGTTCTTGCTTCAAACGGAGTTCAGTACATTTTTACAGGTCATACTCACAATCACGATATAGCAAGCTATACGGCATCAGACGGTAGTGTCATCTATGACGCAGTTACAAATTCACTTAACGGTTATCCTGTTGCATACAGATGCGTAACATTTGGTTCAGATGTTGTTTTTTCTACAAAATATGTTGAGAAGATAGATACTTCACTTCTTCCCGCAGGACTTTCAGACGAAGCAGTAGCTCTTGCAGGCTCTGACTTCAAAAATTACGCAAAGACATGCATATGGAAAGGTCTCAGAGAAGGTATCGGAAGCTATCTTACGCCTTCTTATCTTAAAAAGCTCATAAATTTTGATGAGGAAGATGCTGATGTTGAAGCTATATTTGATAAGGTAAGCACAAAGCTTTGCGAAGCATTAAAATATCCTCTCTACAGGGCAGAGGAAACAGAAAACGGCAAGAGTGTTGAAGCTCTTGTAATTGCCAACGGCGATACTCTTAAGGCAAGTGATTATAAGGATATGCTTGATCTCATTATTACGCTATATCAGGCTCACTGCGTGGGCGATGAGAATTATCCTGTTTACAGCACAGAGCTTGATATCGTTTCAACTGCTCTTTCTGCAATTCTTAACTATGCACTTGCAGATCTTACTGCAGAGGAATATGCTGTCGCACTGACGTATATCTGCACAATGCTTGAGGTTGATGTGCCTTCATGGCTTATATCCTTCGCAGGCAGCGGAATGAGTTACTCACAGGGTATTGATATGCTTATGTCAAGCATAGTTATGCCTCTTCTGGCAGAGTTTACTGTTGATGATGCACCTGCTGACAACAATGTTACGCTTCCCGGTTACGGAAAGACAACAGTTGAGGCGGAAAGCTTCCTTGATAAGATCAAGAGCTTCTTTGACATGATTGCAGATTTCTTCAAGAGCATTATGTACTACATCCGGAAGATGTTCAGCATCGGTTAATTAGTTTTCAGATAAACAGACAGTCGGAGTTCATCGGCTGTCTTTTTTTATGTATAAACTTGAATTTCTGATAATAAAGGAAAAAAATCACAGGGTAAATATGTAAAAAGTATTGTATTTTTAGTGAATGTGTGTTATAGTGTGAATAGACTAAAATCTTCCTTTATAAGAAAAAGATTTTTGTTTATGTTGTACGAAAGGGTGTTGCCGGTATGGTAATTGAAAAACATTTAGTGTGGGTGTCGGTGAAGAGACAAATCTCAATCTTACCATTCTCAATGGAGGTTCAACGGTAGGATCCAGTTCGTTAGATACTTCATCAACTGAAATGGTTTATGTTACATCACTTTCAGAAAATGCCACTTATACAGCAAGAATCAACAGGGTAGATTCGTATTCCGAAACTGTAAATGTTGCTTATGCATGGTCATTTGATGAAGAACAATTCCAATATACAAGCGATTTTGAGGGTGTCTACTTTATAAAAAATAAACAAAGTGGAAATTACTTGAATTATTCGAGTAGTACAGGATATACTCAAAATGCTTTCACCGGCGGAACTACACAACAATGGGTTCTATGGAAAAGCTCGAATGGTTATTATACTCTCAAAAACTTTGTTGGTGATACTGGTTGCCTTGATATAAATAGTGTGGTTAGTAATAAGTATTATTCCATATCGTTAGATTCATCAAATGTGGCAGATGTTTCTGTTCAGATGAACAACGACGGTTCTGTTATCATTAATAGTATCAATGATGATTCTCAATATTTATTATCAATACTGAATAATTCAACATCCGTCAATGCACAGACTGTGTGGAAAAGAAATGATTCTACATCTGATTTAGAATTGAGTCAGAATTGGTATCTTGAGCCGATATGTTATCAGGTTGGTGATGTAGATATGAATGGACAGATTACCGCCGCAGATTCAAGAATTATTCTGAATTATTCGGCAGGGCTTGAATCTTATGGGGAGTTTGCCAATATTAAAGAATATTTATCTGATGCCAACAGCGATGGGTTAATTACAGCTGCAGATTCAAGACTTGTTTTAAGATTCGCTTCGAATCTTGAGTAGAATGGAGGGAAAGTATGAAAAAGTTGTTTAGTGTTATTCTTGCTGTTCTGATAGCAACAGTAAGCGTCATTCCTGTTTTTGCAGAAAAAACACAGGAAGAGGAATACGATATAAGTATAAATGTTCCGAATATGATGGTTTTTGATGATAAGGCTTCCGAAAATAAAGATGCCGGGGCAGAAGCAATTTATGTAATTTCCATAAAGACATGTAATATGTGGGATATAAAGGAGATTGATTTGTGCTATAATATAAAAGATGATCCCCTTGCACCGCCTGAGTATCCGTTTTCAGAACCTATTTATCGGAGGGTTTCAACCAATACAAGTGTTGATGATAACGGAAATTATCATCTGATATTCAATTGGGACAAAAATGAAAATGATAATTATTCTGATGAAAACGGATTGTATGGTTATGGAAAATTTCAATATGTTGTAAAGTCAACCGGTGAATTTTCTTTTGATGTTATCGGCGGAACAGTTACAACTTTTGACGGGAAAATCCGTGAGGCAAAAATAAAAATTAATGATTATTGCAAAAAAATTGTTAATAAATCGGAGCTGATTCTTCTCGAAAATGACGGGCAGACACCTTATGTTTACCTGCATGATGAAAAGAAAGCAAGTGATATTCTTGCAATGTATTCTGCTCCTGAGATGCGAATTTCTGATTCTGACGGAAATGTTCTTTCCTCTGACGATATTGTCGGAACAGGAACTGTTGTTGATGCTCTGTTTAAGGGTTATTCTTATGATTACAGATTAGTTATATATTTATGCGATGTCAGTGCAGACGGAAAAGTTACTGCTGCAGATGCAAGACTTGCACTCAGAGCCTCGGCAAATCTTGAAACTTTAAGCGATGTTTTTTTGTTAGCTGCGGATGTGAACGGTGACGGTAGTGTTTCCGCCGCAGATGCAAGGTTGATTCTCCGCAAATCCGCAAGACTGTAATTGTTCACAATGCATTTTGTGCTGTGCCGATTTATAATTTGTTCATATCAACAGCTTCGGATTTATTGGCTCATTATAAATGGTACGCAGAGCAATGTAGCTATCGCAAAGGCGATGTTAATATGGATGGTGATATAACCGCTGCGGATGCTCGGGATGCATTGAATTATTCTGGTGGAACTATGGCTTTTTCAAATGTACAGATATATTTGACAGATGTTGATAATGATAAATCAGCAACTGCATCGGATGCCCGTACAATTCTCAGAATGTCTGCAGGCTTGGAATAAATAACAATGGAGGTGTTTTTATGAAAAAATTATTATTGTTAGTTTTATCTGTTATTATGATCTTAGGAATGTGTATTCCTGCATTTGCTGAAGATCAGCTTGATCTGCCCGCATACGAAAATTATTATGCCGGAACCACAATTGAATTTGAGGTGAAAAATCCCGGTAAGGTGGATGTCAGTACAACGGCATACGGTGTTGACCTTGACGGAAATAAGGACGAGCTTGATGTGGAATACAAGAATGTTATCACGGAAGTCAAAGATCTGAATAATAAAAATTATGTGCAACTCGGATTCGGAGAAATGCTGTTTGATGCAAATAAAGATACTCATGACTCTGAAAATGTGGCTTCATTCAGAATAGAAATATGTGGAAAATATGAGGAAGTTGATAAATTCGTTGTTCACTTTACAGCAGATAAAAACATTCTTTCACCCAATGAGTCATTTTATGTCGGCGATGTCACTTTGGATTATCAAATATCATGGATCGAGACGGATGTGGGATACGATTATGTTGTTTCTTCTTGGGGAACGGAAAATTTTGAACACATACTTCATTATTCGGCATTTAATACAGAACAAAGCGGTAAACACAACCTTTCCGCAGCTGCAGAAGTCGTATATAAAAACGGTGAAACAGAAAATTTGGAAGTTATTATCGACAGTCTTTCTGAGGAGGTTGTTGATATAAATTCGATCATGATGGGTGATGTGAATCTTAACGGAGAAATCACTGCCGCTGATGCAAGACTTGCACTGAGAATTTCAGCCGGACTTGAATCAGCAGACCGGATAGTAAGAGCAGCCGCCGACATGAACGGTGACGGTAGTGTTTCCGCCGCAGATGCAAGGTTGATTCTCCGCAAATCCGCAAGACTGTAATTGTTCACAATGCATTTTGTGCTGTGTTTTGTGATTTTCTTTTTGTGTTTCATGCCGAAAGAATAAAAAACTATTGACAAATTGTGCTGTGCCGATTTATAATTTATTCATATCAACAGCTTCGGTGCCGATGATAGATTTCGGCACCTTTTTTCATATATTATAAAATAAATGTAAGAAATCCTGTTTAAAAGGAGAATTTTGATATGGCTTGTAATAATGTTCCCGAGATGTTCGGCTGTCTCGTTTTTAATGACGAGGTAATGCGTTCCACTCTTCCCAAAGAGGTCTACAGATCTCTTCACAAGACCGTTGAAGAGGGTAAGGAGCTTGACATCACTCTTGCAAATGCCGTTGCTCACGCAATGAAAGACTGGGCTATCAGCAAGGGTGCGACTCACTATACCCATTGGTTCCAGCCTATGACGGGTATCACTGCCGAAAAGCACGACAGCTTTATCACACCTGCTCCCGGCGGAAGAGTTATAATGGAGTTCTCCGGTAAAGAGCTGATAAAGGGTGAATCCGATGCGTCAAGTTTCCCTTCGGGCGGTATCCGTTCCACCTTTGAAGCAAGAGGCTACACCGCCTGGGATCCCACTTCCTACGCATTTATAAAAGATGATTCACTGTGTATTCCCACAGTCTTCTGTTCGTATACAGGCGAGGTTCTCGATAAGAAAACTCCGCTTCTGCGTTCAACCGAGGAGCTGAGTAAGCAGGCTGTCAGAGTTCTTAACCTTATCGGTGTTCCCGCCAAGCGTGTTATTTCCACAGTAGGCCCCGAACAGGAATATTTTCTCATTGACAGAGCACTTTATGAAAAGAGAAAAGACCTTGTGCTTACGGGAAGAACACTTTTCGGTGCAAAATCTCCCAAATCACAGGGAATGGATGACCATTATTTCGGAGCTATCAAGCCCAGAGTCATGGCATACATGCATGATCTTGACGAAGAACTCTGGAAATTAGGTGTTTTTGCAAAAACAGAGCATAATGAGGCTGCACCTGCTCAGCACGAGCTTGCACCCGTTTATACCACCACAAATATTGCAACCGATCACAATCAGCTTACAATGGAGATCATGAAAAAGGTTGCAAAGAAGCACGGTCTTACCTGTCTGCTTCACGAAAAGCCCTTTGCAGGAGTAAACGGAAGCGGCAAGCATAACAACTGGTCTATTTCAACTGACACAGGCAAAAATCTGCTTGATCCCGGAAAAGACCCAAAAACAAACACCACATTCCTGTTGTTCCTTACGGCGGTCATCAAGGCTGTTGACGATTATCAGGATCTTCTGAGAATTTCCGCTGCAAGTGCAGGCAATGACCATCGTCTCGGTGCAAGTGAAGCACCTCCTGCGATCGTTTCCATCTTCCTCGGCGACGATCTTTCCGCAATCGTTGACGCTATCAAGAAAAAGGATAACGATTTTGAGAATGTTCCCGAAAGAGTCCGTATGGAGACAGGTGTTGATGTTCTTCCCGACTTTATGAAGGACACAACTGACAGAAACAGAACTTCTCCCTTTGCATTTACGGGTAACAAGTTCGAGTTCAGAATGATCGGCTCTGCTTCATCAGTTGCAGGTCCTAACATATTCCTTAACACTATCGTTGCTGAGTCGCTCTCTCAGTTTGCTGATGAGCTTGAACAGGTCGAAGATCCCAAAGCTCATGTTATGAAGATATGCAGAAGAGAGCTCAAGGCTCATGACAGAATACTCTTTGACGGTAACGGTTATGCTGATGAATGGGTAGAGGAAGCTGAGAGGAGAGGTCTTCTTAATCTCAGAACAACCGCTGATGCACTTCCTTATTACATTTCAGAGAAAAATATCGATCTGTTTGAGAAGCATCATATCTTTACCGGGGTCGAAGTGCATGCAAGATATGAGATACTCGCTGAAAATTACTGCAAAACAGTAACGGCAGAAGCACTTACAATGCTTGAAATGGCAAAGAAACAGCTCCTTCCTGCAGCAATCAAGTATTCCTCCGATCTTGCCTCTTCTGTTGAAGTCAAAAAGTCTGTCGGTATTGATGTTTCGGAAGATGCTGCATATCTGCTTGCATCAAAGCTTTCAAAGCTTATCAACGGTATGTACCGTAAAATTGCTGCTCTTGATGATGCGGTTCTCGGTGCAAAAGAGATGAAGATGGGACAGGAGCTTGCAAATTATATGAGGGATACTCTTATTCCTGCAATGGAAGCTCTGCGTGCAGTGGCAGATGAGATCGAGGTCGATATGCCCGATGAATATATGCCGTATCCTACGTATACAGACCTTCTTTTCGGTGTGTAATTTATAAAAAAATAACCGTGGCATCGGTGTGATACTCTTAACTGAGCATCACGCTGATATCACGGTTTTTGTGTTTATAATAAAAAAATTATGAAACAGATCAGAATTCATCAATGAACAATTTACAATTTACAATGTACAATGATTTACAAAAAAACCGCCTGCATCGCTACATCTGCACGATTGTACATTGTACATTGTTAATTGGTTCGACAAATTATTGTTTATATGGAGTACTTTTTGATATATCTGTCATAATACTCTGCAAATTTACCGTCATTTTCTGTTTTGACGGTGTTCAGATATTCATGAGAATCAAACGTTCCCCGTCGGGTCTCAATAACCGCAACGGCGATATTTGAACAGTGATCTGAAATGCGTTCGTAATTTGTAAGTATATCCGTGAGAATAAAGCCCAATTCTATTGTGCAGTCACCTTTTTTCAGACGGTCGATATGGCGGTTTCTTGTTTCCTGGGTTATCTTGTCAATTACTTCTTCGAGAGGCTCGACTGTTTCGGCAAGAGAAACATCGTCAGTCCTGAACGCTTTTACGGTAATGGAAAGAATTTCAGAAATTGCTTCCGAAAGATTGTCAAGCTCGTCCTTTGCCTCTTTTGAAAATGATATTTTCTTGTCATGCATCTCTTTTGCCGTGTCAATAAGATTGCTTGCGTGGTCACCGATTCTTTCAAAGTCGCTGATAGTATGAAGAAGCTTTGAAATCTGCATCGAATCGGAATCGTTAACCTCTTTTCCCGATAATTTTACAAGATATGTGCCCAGCTCATCTTCATATCGGTCTATCTTTGCTTCCAATGCGGCAGTTTCTTCAAAAAGCTTACTGTCGTATCTGTCAAAGAGCTGAACAGCTCCCTTTACGGCTTTTTTTGCGACGGAAGCCATGTCGGCGGTAACGTCGGATGCCTTTGCAACGGCAACAGCCGGAACGGTCATTATGCGTTCATCAAGAAGCACGTCGTCTTCCTTTTCGTGTGCATCCGGAATTATTTTTCTTACAAGCTTTTCCAGAAGACCGGCAAACGGGAACAGCATTATTGTTGTTGCGATATTGAAAATTGAGTGAAGAATTGCAATTTCAAACGGTTCAACAGCCGTGTCGGTAAAAGCAAAGCCGAATAGGGCATCTGCTGTCAGCCAGAGTGTAAGGCAGATGACCGTGCCGATGGAATTGAACAGCACATGCACAGCCGCAACACGTTTTGCGTTTTTTGAAGTGCCCACAGATGCGATCAGTGAAGAAACGCAAGTGCCGATATTTTGTCCCATTATGATAGGTATCGCAGAGCCGTAAGTTATCGCTCCCGTAACGGAAAGTGCCTGCAGAACGCCCACGGATGCGGATGACGACTGAATTACAGCCGTAAAAACCAAGCCTGCAAGTACGCCCATAACGGGATTGCTGAACAATGTAAATAATTTTGTAAAGCGGGGATCATCGGCAAGTACATCCACTGCACCTGACATGGCAGTCATGCCGTACATAAGCACCGCAAAACCGAGACAGACAGTACCCATGTCCTTATGGCTCTGTTTTCTTCCCGCCATAATAAGTACGATACCAAGGAATGCAACAATGGGTGAAAAGTTCGCAGGCTTAAGCATATTTACAAATATATTTTCGCTGTTGATTCCCGTAAGGCTCAGTATCCATGCCGTAACTGTAGTTCCGATGTTTGAACCCATGGTAACACTGATTGCCTGCGGAAGCTGCATGATGCCTGAATTGACAAGCCCCACAAGCATAACCGTAACTGCGGAAGAGGACTGTATTACGGCTGTGACTGCAGCACCGAGAAAAAGCCCTTTGAAACGGTTGGACGTCAGTTTCTTGAGAACAGACTCCATTTTGCCGCCCGCTGTTTTTTCCAGACCTGCAGATAAAACATGCATGCCGTAAAGAAACAAAGCAAGTCCGCCGATCATTGAAATTATGCTGTATATGTCCATAAAAGCACCCTCCCGATAGTTTCTATACCTTTAATTTAACACATATTTTCAGATTTGTATACAACAAAATTGAATTTTATCCGAATATATCAAATGCAAAAAGCCGTCTTTTCTGTAATTATTCATATTGCTGACTCCTCGTTTTCAATTTTATAATATCAGCACAAAATTCCGTTGTCAATATTTGTTACAGCTTCGTAATTATAAAGATTTATCAAAGAAGTAGTTAAAAACAGATAATTCGATTGACTGTTGAAAAAGCTTGACTGTATAATAGAGTCAAAGGAAAAACGAGGGAGGTTTTTATTATGATCGAAGTGAAAAAGCTGACAAAACGCTTCGGTAAATTTACGGCTTTGCAGGATATCTCGCTCTCTGTAGAGAATGGTAGTGTTTACGGTCTTGTAGGATACAACGGAGCAGGTAAGACCACCTTGCTAAAAAATATTTCGGGAATCTACAAGCCCGAAGAAGGGGAAGTGCTTTTCGACGGCGAAAATATCTTTAATAATGAAAAGAAAAAGAAAGAGCTGTTTTTTATGCCCGATGATCTGTACTTCGGACCGTATGCGAACATGAAAAAAATGGCTGATTTCTACAACGGCTATTATACACGTTTTAATTACGACACTTTCAACAGATTGGTTGATGCATTCGGGCTCGATCCTAAAAAACGCATCAACGGTTTTTCAAAAGGTATGCAAAGACAGGCTGAGATGGTGCTTGCTCTGGCAACTCATCCGAAGCTTCTGCTTCTTGATGAATCCTTTGACGGCATCGACCCGCAGAAACGCCTTCTTATGAAAGGTCTTCTCAAGGAAACTATCAAAGAAAACAACACCACCGTCATTATTTCATCTCATAATTTGCAGGAGCTTGAAAATCTGTGCGATCACATCGGTATAATCAACGGTAAGAAGATATCCATTACCGGAGCTGTGGACGAGCTGTCCTACGGAAAAACAAAATTCAGACTTGCTTTTGCAAGGGAATTTACATTGGAGGAGTTTAAAGATATAAAGTGCGACAATCTTGTAAAAGACGGTCAGTTGGCACTCTTTACAGTCAGCGGAAATACAGAGGAGGCAGAAGAACAGATCAAAAAGCTTGCTCCTGCTGTGACTGAAAAGATCAGTCTTTCGCTGGAAGAAATATTCATGCAGGAAATGGAGGGAACAGACTATGACTACAAGGCGATCATCAAGTAATCCTATTAAATTCACATTTAAGCAGGGCCTTAAAAGCATGACAGCCGCAGTGGCGGTTCTGCTTTTCGGTGTAACGGCATTTTCCACAACATTCTTTTCACTTCTTGAGCTTTTTACCGAAAGTCCTACATATGACGAGAACTGGAACATAACAGGCTATGTGGCAAATACAGAAAACTATCATTTTCTGCTGTTCCCCGATGCAAGCTACATGTCAACTGTGCTTCTGATAGTGGTTGCAGTCGGTGGTGTGCTGGCGGGAATATGTACATTTAATTTTATCACATCAAAGAAGATGGTGAATGTTTATTATTCACTGGGCATCACAAGAACAAAGCTTTTCTGCGGAAAGTATTTTTCGGGTTTATTTCTTATCTTTATTGCGATGCTTCTTCCCATGCTCGTTCTCTTTATCGGTAACATTGCAACAGTCGGTTATTCGGCATCCTTACTTAAAGCAGTCATTTATTATTTTCTGAAATTTACGTTTACGGCTTTTACGTCATACACCATTACTTCGGCTGTGTTTGCAGCAGTGGGAACGACTTTTGAAACGGCGATATTTTCCGCAATCATTCTCTTTATACCCGACATTTTTCTTTACAGTATTCAGGCACTTATGGATAAATTCCTTTTCGGCAATCCATACGGCGACGATTTTATTTATGCAAACAGTTGGTATTACGGCGACGGGACAGCCGCATCAAGTCTGCCGGAAAAATTCAGTTGGTTAAGCCCCGTTTTCTGGGGACAGGATCAGATAATTGAGTTTGCTGTATCAAACAAAGCAAATGAAAAAGAACTTGTCCCTGCAATTGCTCCGGATTTCGGTTATGCATTTATCTGGCTTGCAATATGCGTGGCAGTTTTCTTCCTGTCAGTGCTTCTCTTTAACAAAAGAAAAGCTGAGATATGCGGTTTTATCGGTACAAACCGTTATCTTAATTCCGCAGTATCGTTACTTGCCGCTTTTGCCGTATTCTGCATACTGGTACAGCTCTTCGATGATTTTGTTTTAGGTCTTGTGGTGGGTGCAGCTGCGTTTGCCTTTGTTCATCTGCTTCTTGAAATAATCGTTCTCAGAGATCTTAAAAAATTTGCAAAAGGTCTTTATAAATTACCCGTCGGTATTGCTGTTTCCATAGCCATTGTATTCATTTTTAATGCGGGACTGTTCGGTTTTTCTCAGAAGATACCCGATGTCAGCGATATAAAAAGCGTGGCAGTCACATTCGTCGGCACAAATTCCGAATACGGACTTTTCAGTGAAGGCGGATATACATGGCAGTGGTATGAACTGGGTTACTATGAATATTCTGACTGCATTACAGGTGAATTTAAAACTGAAAAGGATATAAATGCAGTAGTTGAAGCTCACAAGTCAATCGTAGAGTCGGATGAAAGCGAAAGAAGTCTCAGCAACGATATACAGTTTGTATATACACTCAAAGACGGCAGTACATTAGAGAGAAGCTTTGACTCAGTTTCTCCCGAAAGCTACAAAAAAGTACTTTTCCTTGAAGACTGTGACTATTATACCGAAGCTCTCGTAAATTATTTCAAGGGCGATATCAAGGAGTTTAAGAGTTATGAGGATTCACCGGAATATGTTTTTGCTCTGGCTCAGACAACGCTGAGAGAATCCTATACCGTCAAGCTTTACAGCATGTACTTTGATAAGGAATTTGAAGTAAATCTGAATGAGACCGACAGGGTAAAGCTGCTTGACGCACTTTATGAGGATCTGCTTGACCGTTCCGCACAGGAAAAATATTATCCCGAAGAAGCTCCCGTTGCATTCATTTATTACCTTGATCAGTACAATTATTACGGTGCTTCGGAGTATCTTGTACCTGCTGACGATGAAACGACCGTGACGGAAATTGATTATTCGGCAAAATATGCAGATGGCACATGGTATGGTTCAATGTGGGACCCCGGTTTTACAACACACATTACCACCGATATGACCAACACGATACAGGTGCTCAAGGATATCGGACTTTATGATAAGCTGACGACTGCTCCCGAATTTGTTTCGGCGGAAGTCATAGATGCACAAACTGCTGTTAACACGGCAATTCCTGAAAACTATCTCAAGTACGGCACATTTTCAAGATTATATATGGCAAAATACTCATCAGCAAAATCAATTTCAGGTCAGGATTGGGTAAATTATGAAAATACCCTTGAAGCAGACGCAAACGGAACGGTTGTAAAGGACGCTGAAACTATCAGCGAGCTTATGAAGTGTTCATATACTATGTACGAACAGGATGACATTGATAAGGGCTGGTTCGTATCATTCAAAACAGCGGACGGAAGCAGCTCGCTTTGCTATATTCCCGAAGGCAAACTGCCGGCAAGCATAAAATAAGCAGTAATTAAAACAGGGTCGGTGAAAACCGATCCTGTTTACTGC
>CAZTFS010000020.1:0-25816 GCA_964613045.1 uncultured Eubacteriales bacterium | reverse complement strand
TGTTGTTAGTGGGTTTGGGCTACTGCCCAACTGCGTTTGTACTTACAAATGCGATACCGGTTCTTAACCGAAGTTGAAAGTTTTTCAATTTCTCCGTTAAGGACATCCCGCTTCAGCAGGAGGTTTTTCATATTCAGATAAATCTTTCAGCACTTCAGATGCGATTATAAGACCTGCTGCGGCAGGAACTATCGCATTACTGCCCGGAGTCTGACGCTTGTTTGTAATTTCGTCGTCATTTTCTGTCTGTTTCGGTGTTAGGGCTTCCTCTTTGGAGTAAACCACCTTGAGTTTTTTTATTCCGTTTTCCCTGCAGAGCTTTCGCATAACTCTCGCAAGCGGACAGACCGAAGTTTTATATATATCCGATACTTCAAAGGCTGTGGGATCCAGCTTATTGCCTGCACCCATCGAAGATATAACGGGAACACCCGATTCATAAGCTTTTTTCACGATCGCAAGCTTTCCGCTGACAGTATCTATCGCATCAACAACATAGTCATAGTCACCGAAATCGAATTCCCCGGAATTTTCGGGAAGAAAAAAGGTCCTGTGTTTCGTTACCTTGCAATCGGGATTCAGAGTTTTTATTCTGTCCTGCATAACATCAACTTTATACTTCCCCACCGTTTCAAGCGTTGCAATAATCTGCCTGTTAATATTTGTGACGGAAACTGTATCATTATCTATAATATCAATAGCCCCGATTCCGCTGCGAACGAGAGCTTCGGTAACATGACCGCCCACTCCGCCGATACCGAACACCGCAACTCTTGAACTGCTGAATTTTTTCACGGCATCGCCACCGTAAAGCAATCTTGTTCTTGAAAACTGATCTGACATAAATTATCACCATGAATAATATTACTATAAAACGAAAAAAAATGCAATACAACGAATAGAATGCGGGAAAAGATTTGTGACTGACATTGAGATTATTTATTTTTCAAAAATCTTCAGGAAATCATATGACGAGCTGTTGAATACCGAAACAGAGTAAAAAAATCACCCATATGCCAACGAATCGGCATTATGAGTGATAAAATTCAATATTATTTTTTAAGGTACGATTATTCGCCCTTCATGTCAAGAAGCTGCTGTGTGCCGTTGAAAGCATCAACAGAAAGCTTTACGGAATCAAAGATAGCGGATTTGATATCATCTTCAGTTACACCGTACTCAACACACCATTTTTTATCAATAAATGTGTTTCTGCACATGATCTCTGCAAGACCGACGGGATCAATACCGCTCTCTACACCCTTATCTTTATACTCTTTTCTCATGTAAAGTCCGAACAACTTGAATGACCACTTGGGAATATTGATAATTCCTCTTGAGGGATCGTCCATAGCTGCGTGAACAATATGAAGGAAGTCGTTCCATGTAAGGTTGTAGTAACCCACGGGGACAGCATTGCCGCCTACATTCTTTTCAGCAGCACCTACGATAACTTCCGCTACCTGACGGACTGTTACCATCGTTGTGCCTCCCTTGGGATACATCGTGCAGGGCTTCATGCCGGCAAGCTGTTCAATAAGAATTACCCAAACGGGCTTTCTGCCGGGCTGAGTACCGAAAATGTAAGGAAGCTCGAGTACTGCAACATCCATTGTTCCGTCCTGAGCAAAGCTCAAAGCAACCTCCTCCTGCTCGATACGGCTTCTGATGTAAGGATGGTGTTTTGTAAGCTCAAGCTCGGGCCATTCCTTTGCAAAATATGAAAAATATGAGCCAAGAATAACCGAATGCCTGACACCGGCTTTTTTAGCAATTGTAAGAAGTCGTCTTACAGGGTCAATATTGTACTTTCTGTATGCCTCGTAAACAGGTGCGGGGAATTCGACACGCTCGTCAACACCTGCTGCAAATACAAAGGTATCGCAACCTTCCATCAGAACTGCAAGTTCTTCATCCGTCTTTTCAAGATAGTTTGCAAAAATAATTTCCATTTCGGGTGCAAGAGGAGCACCTTCGGGAAGAGGAGGAAGAGCAAGGGTCGTAACAGAATGGCCTCTGTCAATAAAGAGCTGGGCTGCTGCTGAACCGAGAAGACCGGTTCCGCCGATCATAAATACTTTCATGGGACACACTTCTTTCAATTTGTATTAATATTATAATAAGGTAAAAGACTTCATTTATCAAGTCATAAATGAAGCCTTTAACATTTTCTTTACAAATGAATAACAAAAAATTCAATATCTTACTTAAAAAGATTCTGGAAGAAATAGCCGATTGCTTTGAATGCGTCGGCGATAGCATAGAGGAATCTGAGAAGCCATGACATCTCTTCATCAACAACCTTGTCAGCACCTTCATTGCCGTAGTCGTATGTTTTATCTACGATCTCGAAGCCTATCTGTGCAATGGCAGCCTTATGATCTGAAAGAGATGTGCCTGCCGCACCCTGAATATCAGCATAGTTAAAGCTTGAGCATGTAAGGTCGATACCGTTACCGTCAGCATAGAGAATTCTTTCAACAGAGTCGTAGTGACCGTATGACTGCTCATCTGTCAGCTCTGTTCTCAGTGCGTAGTTGTAATATGCCTCGTATGTATCGGGATCTTCATCAATATCGTTGATAGTTGTTACTGCCCACGCATCGTTAAGACCTGCACCTTCAAGAAGGTTTAAAATAAGTCCGTTGTCTGAGTAAACAGTGTCTTCCTGACAGATACCTGCATTAAGATTACCAAGAACAAGAACTGCATGCTCGTAAACGCCGAGTTCTGCATCATATACTGAGTATTTCTTGATGAACTCAGCAAGCTGAGCGAACTGAGCCTGTCTTGCTTTAACCGAATCAGCATATTCATCAGCACTTACGTTATAAATATCAAGATAATAGCCGTCTGCAAGCTCAACAGTAACTACTACGAAGCCTGTGCTGTAAGACTGAGCTGAGCCGTCTGCAAATCTGTTGTCGGATACAGTCCAGAGCTGTCTGTTTGTATCATAGAGAGCATAGGTTGAATAAATTCCGAGACCGTCGCTTGTGGGAACTGTCTGATGACGTTCGATAACAGCGGCTTCATTACCGAGAACAGTGTCAATAACATTGTCAACAATATTGTCACTTGATTCTTCGTAAACATTTGCATAATTTGTCATTTCAGCAACGAACAGATCATGGAAATCTGTAAATTCAGGCTCTGTGGGGAAATCCTCAACACTGATATCAATATCTTCCTGAACAGCAACAATGTCATATTTCATTGCATTCAGAATTGAACCGATCTCAGAAATATCTCCCATACCGAAGAGAGGATCAGAGGAAACACGTGTACCCTGAAGATCATAACTGATAACATTCAGTGTTCCGCTCTCTCCCGAAGCTGAATCAGCGGCAAATGCACTGATGCCTGCACAGGAAACGACGATCAGAGCTGAAAGCATTACGCAAAGTATCTTTTTAATATTACGCATAAGATCACCTTCAAAATTTATTATTTAATTAATTATATCATTGCAAGATAAATTTGTCAATATACTATCAGCTTGCCAAGCCGTAGGTTGCGGCATTTTTTTCATGCTCGGAAAGAGTTTTTGCAACACGCAGGGTATTGTTTGCATCATGGATAAAGTAATAATATGATGTGTCGGGGGCATTGAGAACAGCCTCAACAGCGTCAATACCGGGGTTGCAGATAGCACCTACAGGCAACGAACCGCAGTAATAAGTGTTATAAAGCGAATTGTAAGCAGAGATCTGAGCTTCCGTAAGTCCCGATGTATTACCGGCAATGTAATTTGAGGTAGAGTCACACTCGAGCCTCATACCTGCGTCAAGACGGTTAAGAAGAATTGATGCAACAACAGGCATATCAGAGCCTGCTGCTTCTTTTTCAATAACAGAAGCGAGCCTTATAACTTCGTCAACACTCAGATTTGCCGCATCAGCTTTTTCCGTATAATTATCAGTCCATTTTTTATTGAAGTTATTAAGGAACTTTTTAATTACGCTTGACGGATCCTCACCCAGATAAAATTCATAGGTATCGGGGAACATATAGCCCTCAAGCCAATTGTAACGCTGTTCGGGATTGACTATTTCATCAAGGAAATCATAGTCAGCGGCAAAATCCACCGTATTCATCGTTTCAACGAGTTTTGCTCTTGAGCAGACATTATTTTCAGCAAGAAGATCGATTATCTGATCGGCAGTATAACCCTCGGGGAACGTCAGAGTTACGGTCTTTGCAGTGCCGGAGGTATTGTTTTTTATCTCATTGAGCATGTTTTCAAGACCCATTGAACGGTTCATTTCATAAGTATGTGCAATATAGCCCTCGTCATTGTAGCCTATAAATTTGGCTGCAAGCTTGCAGAACCATGCGTTTTTGATGGCACCTGCCTCATCAAGAGCATCAATGACCTGTGACGTGTTCATTCCCTCGGTAATTTCAACCGTTACGGACTGCTTGTCTTTATCGGAAACATGAACGGCAAGTACGTCATTTATGCAGGAAACAACAACTACGGCAATAACTACCGAGATCGTTATAACTGCAGCAAGAATTACGGCAAGATTCCTTGCATTATTGGCGACCATTTTACGCTGTGCAGCTTTTCTCTTTTCTGCCCTTATCATTTCAGGTGTTTTTCCTGAGGAATTTCTGTTCTGCGTATTCCTTTGGGTTGCACCTGTATTTGTATACTGCCTTTGCGGAGTCTGACGGCTGTAGCCGTTCTGACTGCTTTTAACATAGCTGTTTTTTGAATCGTTGGTTGAATTTCGCTGATTATCCATAAATCCGACCCTCTCTCCTATATATTATCTGTGGGAAGTCTGTACGCATGATCTGATATCTTCGGCTTTTTCCGCTGAACAGAGATATGATATTATCTCAAAAGCAAAATCTGCCGCTGAGCCTGCACCTCTGGCAGTTATTATATTGCCGTCCGTCACGCTGAAGCCGTCATAAGCAGCTGCTCCGTAAAGCTCGCTTTCAAACCCAGGGAAGCAGACAGCTTTTCTGCCTGCCAGAATGTTTTTGTGTCCCAGTACAGACGGTGCCGCACATATTGCCGCAAGCATAAGACCTTTTTCATATGCAAAATCAACGGCAGACTGAACAGTCACGCTGTTTTCAAGGTTCAGTGTTCCCGGCATACCGCCCGGAAGCACGATTCCCCGAACATTATCATTAAGCAGAACTTCATCAGCTTCAATATCGGCAACAACAGGAATTTTGTGTGCACCCACAACTGTTTTCCCCGTAACACCGACTGTCACCGTTTCTATTCCTGCACGTCTTAAATAATCAACGGGAGTCAATGCCTCGACCTCTTCAAAGCCGTCTGCAAGAAATACATATACCATACAAAAACCACCTTTTTACATACAGGGCTGACCGAGATAATATGTTTTATCATCGTCAGCAAACATGTACATCATTCCGTCACGTTTTTTTGCGGAAGAAAAGCCCGAAATAACAAGCTCTTCGGGAACTTTCAGAATGATCTTTTTTATGTTTTTATCGGCAAGAACACCTAAAATATGATGAATGTTGAATTCGGAAGAAAATGCTTCGTCAACATACATGACATCATTGTCGGTGTGACCGATAATAAAAACCTTATCTTCATCGTCAAATACGGCACTTATCTCAAAACCGCCGTACTCGGCACAGTGACGTGCAAAATCAAGATATTCCACGCCGAAATCCGCATAATTTTCCGCCGCAACAAACTGCCGCATACGGGGGTAGGAAAGAACGGTGCTGAAATACCGCTGATTTCTGAACCCTTCAAGAGCCACGGAGTCTGCTTCATAAATTCTGCATGCGAATTTTTCCTTAAAGCCGTGCCTTGCGTAGTAATCATACAGCTTGTCATCGGCAGGATAAAGAAATACTGCATCATAACCGGACAAACGGGAAAATTGCAGAGCGTAATCTATCATTTCGCTCATAATACCGAGCTTTCTGTATTCGGGCAAGGTTGCAGCCGCATACAGATATTTTGCTCTGAGCTCTTCATTGCCACGCTTGAGCACCGTATCTATAAGATAAAATGCGGAAACTACCTTTGAGTCCTTTTTATATGCGTAAACATCATTAATGCTTACCGTGTTTTCAAAGAAAAAATCTGTTGTTTTATCACCGTCACCGAATACTGCTTTCCACAGGGCTTTAAGCTCGGGAATATCAGCCTCATCAGCTCTGTATTTCCTGCACGGATCGTTTTTTTCAACCGCATTGAACTTGTCCACAAGAAATTCGGGCTGATAGGACAGCTTCGCTTTCCGCAAGCCCTCCTGTCCCATATCCTCTTCCCTGTTCACGTAATCGTAAGTCATAAGCATAAGCTTTGTGAATCCGTTGTTTATGACAGGATATGCATCACGGTAATCGGGCAATGTTTTTTCAAAATGAGTACAGAAGGTATTGTTTTTAAGCTTTTCACCCATGGTAAAAGCCACCGCTTTGCCGTCGGCAAAAAGTATCGCACCTTCATAAGCCAATGCATCATAGTTTTCGATCGCTTTTCCGATAGCTGTCTGCTCCGCATCAAGCTCAAAGCTTGAATCTTTATCGGATAGCCATGAACGGGCTATTTCAAGACAAAGATGAATATTATCCTTTGTTATGGGATCGCATGCAACGTCTGTGTGCTTTCTGAAAAAAGCATTGAGATGACCTTTTTTTCCGTGAAACCTCTTACCCGGAAGCTCTGCCATATTCTTTACACTGTACACATACTCGGAAAAATCCCTGTTATATGTGAACAAAAACCTGTCGGGAAACAGCTCCTCAAGCTCCGACTTGTTGTTTCCGAGGATCTGCACAAGTCTGAAAACTTCACCTTCACTGCGGCTGAGCTCAGCCATGGCTTCGATTGCAGCCTTTATATCCCCCGTTCCCGACGGATATGCATAGTATCTGCCCCGATGATCTCTGCCTCGAATCAGAAGCATTGAATCAAACTCTGCGATCTCAAGTGAATAGGAGTCACCCCAGCAGAAAAGTGTTCCGAAGCTGTAGCTGCTGCCGTCCGTATTACCCGTTGCAAAACATCTGTCTGCAAATTCTTTATCTTTAATACTTATTTTTCTGAATTCGATCATTAAAATAATAACCTTCCGTTATTGTATCATTAAATATGCTTTAAAACAACAATAATTACAAAACTGTTATTTCTTATTTTTCTTATTCTTACCCCAGCCGAAGCGTTCGGCACACTGTCTGTAAACATCGGGAATATAGCTGAAAAATGCGATAAAAGTAAGAATAACTGCGATCACAACAAGCACCATCATGACTGTATCGGGAAGAGTCCATGCGGCACGGAATGCACCCACTTCGGGACCGAAAGCCATTATCAGCACCATAACGACGTAAAATGCTACCGTTGAGATCTTGCCGTATATCTCTGCCGCACTCGGTCTCATGCCCATTGCCAACATAAAGCCGCCGAAGCAGAGCATTATCAGATCCTTTGCAATAAAGAGAAGAAATACCCATGAAAATACATTCAGAGTGTCGTTTTCAGCATTATGAAACTTAATAAAAAGGATTATTGCGATCGCAAAGACGGTAAGTTTGTCTGCAACGGGATCAAGTATCTTGCCGAGATTGCTCACCTGATTGAACTTTCGGGCGATCTTGCCGTCAATAAGGTCTGAAAATCCGGAAATTGCAAGGCATGCCACTGCGGCAATATTGTGCCCGTTATAAAAAAGCACCGCAAAAACAGGGATAAGCAGAATTCTGATAAAAGAAAGAAGGTTTGGTACGGTCTTCCAGTTGTCAAATAAAAAAGCTAATTTTTCTTTCATTTTTATCACTCCTAATTTTTAGAATCCGATAATTCCGGACACAAATGAGCATATATATGAATCTGCCGTATAGGCTGCAAGAGTCTCGGAAGAAAATGAAACGACACTGATAACAGCAGCTATAACGAATACATATATAACACCTTTAACCAAGCCGAGAACAGCTCCGAGAATACCGTCGAGCTTATCGGCAATTTTGACGGAAGTAATGAGTTTTGCAATAAATCTTCCCACTATTCTCAGAACGATAAGAAGAACGATTGAAAAAACTGCAAAGCAAAGAAGATTAAGTACACCTGTGACAACGGGTGACACGATCTGAGCTTCAAGCTCACTGACAGTCGTTATACTGTTCATAAGCCCCGAAGCCATCGCATCGGTATCAAGATATCCCGCTGAATCTATAAACGACAGTATTCCCTCGGGAAGAAAATCAAAAACCGCAGTAACATTGGAAAGTGCTTCTGAAATTGAGCTTTCGATTCCTGTATATTTTTCAGTCAGAAGCTCAATAACACTCTGCTTCAGCAAGCTGCTGTAGATACCTTCCGCCGCAACGGGAGCAATTATCTTAGCCGCCGCAAAAGCAATGATTCCCGAAACAAGGTCTGCAACTGTGACTACGATACCTTTTTTTGATGAGACAAAAATAATAAGTAAAAAGACACCGACAAGTATTATATCAATAAGATAATTCATAACTCATCCTCCGTTAAAAAGTTTCGTCTTCATAACTGTAAACTGCCGATGCAGTTCCGTATGCTGAAAATCTTCTGACCGATTCAGATGAAAGCACATAGAGATAATTACCGTTTAAAACTATCTCGTCATTGTAGTTTATATCCTGCGTAAGTCCTACAAGCTTACCACGGTTGGAATATGTTTCGGTCTTATTGTCAAACAGGACTGAAATACTCTTGTCGGAGGCGTAAACATCGACTATTTTTCCGTTTAACGGCACTGAATATCTGAGCTTGCCCGACTTTCCGAAAACAGTGAGAGTATAATAATCATCATGGGTATGATCGTTCGTTATGACAGCCGTATATCTGCTCGATGAGACTGAAGAACAGCATACATCCGCAGAGCCGTAGCTGTAGACTGTTTCATGATCTTTACCCGATATCAGATACACATTTTTATCAGTAATGACCTGTATCCTTCTGCCTGAGAGGAATTCAGAGCCGATAACTGTCTCCTCATAATAGTCAAATTCGGCATAGGCAGAATCGTATTCAAAATCAAGCACGTATATTTTTGAGGAAAGCACCGCATTCTCAGCATTTATGACCGTAACGGCGACCTTTGAGCCACGGGGATTGATAACAACATCGGCAATATATCCGTCAGGACAGTTCCACTGATATATGACCTTACCGTTGCCGTCAAAACCGTACAGAATGCATTTTGCATTCTCATCTCTGACTGCAAGAGCATAATTATCCTTTTTGCTGATCGCTGCATCAATGATGGAATTATCGGTTGCCATCTGTGAATAAAGTGCTTCGTTTCTGAAAAGAGAATACGAAGTGTTGCCTCTGTCAAAAACAATTATACGCTTTCCCGACATCTCAAGCGAGGGATTGCTGTATGTCAGCTGCTGACGTGATGTTTCATCACCGTCATTATCAACGAAGGATATGCCGTTTTCGGTGAGAATAACATATCCGTTTTTATATGAAGAAAAAGCATAAACATTTTCGGCACTTGTTGAAACCGAAAACTTTTCAGAGGCACTTCCGGTAAGCACGGATACAAATTTTCCGTTGACTGTTGAAAGGAAACCGCCCGATGACAGATCGGATATGACATATACGAGAACAAGTATGACAATGATACCGATAACAAGCATGGCACGTGAAACAGGCTTCTTCCTGTCATTTTTTACGGAAGATATCTTTTTTGCCGCACGTTTTGCTTCAAGCTTTCTGTCCCGTGCATTTTTTCTTATCTCTTCAAGTTCAATTATTCCGTTATCATTGCTTTTTTCGCTCATATTCAATCACCATCCTTATAATGAACCCTGTCAAGGAACAGTCCCTGCGGCGGTGCCGTAACACCCGCCTGTTTCCTGTCCAGAGAAAGAATAATATCTTTTATACCGTTCTTATCTGTCTTTTTTTCATTTATACTTATAAGAGTGCCTGCCATTATGCGGACCATGTTGTAGAGAAAACCGTCCGCTTCAACACGAAACTCAACAAGCTCGCCTTTTCGTGTGACCGATGCACTTCTGACAGTCCTTACGGTATCCCTGACACTGCTGCCCGAAGAACAGAATGCCTTATAATCATAAGTGCCGATAAAATCCTTTGCCGCTTTATCAAGCACGTTTTCATCAAGTCTGTATTTATAATGATATGCCGTATTTGTCATAAAAGGATTTTTTACGGGAGAATTCCATATTCTGTACACATACTGCTTGGAAACGCAGTCAAATCTCGAATGAAAATCCTCATTCATCTCCCGACAGTCAAGGACGGCGATATCGCTCGGCAGATTGCCGTTGAGAGCATTCACCACCTGCTGACAGGACATGCTTTTCTCCGTTGTGAAATTGCAGAAATACTCATTGGCGTGAACACCCGAATCAGTGCGGCTGCAGCCGTACACCGTAAGATGAGCCCCGAATATTTTTTCAATAACACTTTCAAGAGTGCCCTGCACGGTTACGGCGTTTTCCTGAACCTGCCAGCCGTGATAAGCCGCACCGTTATACATCAGTCTGAGTCTGAGATTTCGCATTAAATAACAGCTCCGAAAAAGTGATTAAGCAGGATTATACCTGCAAGCATTGCAAGAATAAAGACAAATGCAACACCGTCACGCCACGAAAATTTCATTTTTTTCATTCGTGTCCTGCGGTTACTGCCGTTGTAGCATCTGCATTCCATGGCAAAAGCAAGCTCGTATGCACGTCTGAAGGAATTTACAAACAGCGGAATAAATACGGGCACAAGAGCCTTTGCACGCTGAATAAGATTACCGCTGTCAAGGTCTGCTCCTCTTGCCTTCTGAGCGTTCATTATCTTGTCTATCTCCTCAATGAGAGTGGGGATAAATCTTAAGGCAATAGTCATCATCATCGCAAGAGTATCTACGGGGACATGAAGCTTTTTAAGAGGTGAAAGCAATCTTTCAAGTCCGTCGGTAAGAGCAGTGGGTGACGTGGTGTATGTCAGAAGAGAGCTTATAAGAATAAGGGAAATAATTCTGACTGCCATAAATATTGCTGTTGCAATACCGCCTGTGGTTATCTTGATTTTCCACCAATCTGCAAGTACCGTTCCTTCCTTATTATAAAAAATCTGAAGAAAGCTTGTAAGAATGATGATAAGGTATATCATCTTCAGTCCCTTAAAAACTATCTTGAAGGATATTTTCGATATGAGGACAGATGACAACGCAAAAACAAGCACAAGTCCCAACGAGAAAAAGTTCTTGCACAAAAATATTTCCACAAGTGCAAAAAGCACAACTATAAGCTTCGCACGCGGGTCAAGCTTATGAATAAATGAATTTCCCGGAAAATACTGACCTATCGTAATATCTTTTACCATCAGTCATTACCTCCTTTTTGAAGATAATGAAGAATCAGTTTTTCAGCCTGTTCAACAGTATAAACGGACTGATCAAGATCATATCCGCATTTTTTAAGCTCGGAAAATATACGGGTTATCTGAGGCACATTCAGTCCCATTTCACAAAGCTCGTCAACATGGGAGAACACCTCGTCAACAGTACCGCAGAGAGCAACTGTTCCGTGATTGAGAACAAGTATCCGCTCTGCAATTGAAGCCACATCCTCCATACTGTGAGAAACGATGATAACCGTGCTTCCCGTCTGTCGGCGGTAGTTTCTGATAAGCTCAAATATCATTTTTCTGCCTCTGGGGTCAAGACCTGCGGCAGGCTCATCCATAATGAGCACTTCAGGCTCCATAGCCATTACTCCTGCTATGGCAACACGTCTTTTTTCACCGCCGGAAAGATCAAAGGGTGATTTTTCAAGCATAGACTCTTTAAGCCCCGTAAATGCGGCAGCACGTCTGACTCTGCGGTCGATCTCATCCTTGGAAAGTCCCATATTTGTCGGACCGAAAGCAATATCTTTATAGACGGTGGATTCAAAAAGCTGATATTCGGGATACTGGAAGCAAAGACCGACTTTAAATCTTGCCTGACGCATGTTTGCTTTTGATTCGTTTATATCCTTACCGTCAAGAATAATTTTTCCTTCGGTAGGCTTTAACAGTGCATTGAAATGCTGTATAAGAGTGGACTTGCCCGAGCCTGTATGACCGATTATGGCAAGCATTTCACCCTTTTCAACACTGAAATTTATATTTTCAATGGCTGTCACCTGAAAAGGTGTGCCTTCAGAATATCTGTATGATACATTTTTAGCTTCGAGAACAGTCATTTTCCGCTACCTCCCGAAACACACATTTTAAATGCCTCTGTAAACTCCTCGGGAGTAAGGATACCCTTGGGCATATTCACGCCTGCACGGATAAGTGCGTTCGCAAGCTTTGCACTTTCGGGCAGTTCGAGACCTGCTTTTTCTATAATTTTTTCCTGAGCAAAAACCTCTCCCGGTGTGCCGTCAAGCACCACGTCGCCGGAATCCATAACGATAACACGGTCAGCCTTTACCGCTTCGTCCATATAATGAGTGATAAGAACGACGGTTATACCCAGCTCCTTATTGAGTCTGAGCATGGAATTCATGACCTCTTCTCTGCCTTTCGGGTCGAGCATTGCAGTGGGCTCGTCAAGAACTATGCAATCGGTCTGCATAGCCATGATGCCTGCAATGGCAACACGCTGTTTCTGACCGCCGGAAAGCTTATGAGGCTCATGGAATCGGTACTCGTACATCCCCACAGCCTTAAGTGCATCGTCAACACGCTTTCTTATCTCTTCGGGCTCAATACCTAAGTTTTCCGGACCGAAAGCAACATCTTCTTCAACGATGGTTGCAACGATCTGATTATCGGGATTCTGAAAAACAACGCCCACAGTCTGCCTTATATCGTATTCAAGCTCCTCATCGGCAGTATCCATACCGTTGACGTACACCTTACCCGATTCGGGCATGATTATTGCATTAGACAATTTGGCAAGGGTGGATTTACCCGAGCCGTTATGCCCGAGTATCGCCGCAAACTCACCTTTTTTTATATCTATGTTAATATTTTTGACCGCTAACGGCAGCGGTGTCTCCGTATCGGATTCATAGCGGTAGGAAACATCGCAGAACCTTATCAAAGAATCATTTTCCATTTATTTTCTTTTCCTTAAGAAATTATTTCTGCCACACAGCAGTTGAACCGCAGGGCAGACACAAGCCTGTGGAAGTAACAGGCAGTCCGAGCTCATCGGCTGACACTTTTCCGCCGAAAACAGGCTTGATAACAGAACCGAGTATGTACTGCATTACTGCAGGAGAAAGTCCCGTTGTATATGAATTAAGCAGGAACAGCAGCGAATCCTCTGTAAGAAGCTCTCTGCAAAGAGTACAAAGATGATATACTTCGTCTTCCAGCTTCCAGACTTCACCGCCGGGGCCTCTGCCGTAAGACGGGGGATCCATTATGATGATATCGTAATGATTTCCTCTTCTGATCTCACGCTCGACGAACTTTATACAGTCGTCAACAAGCCATCTGACGGGCATTTTATCGGTCTTTGAGGACACGGAATTTTCCTTTGCCCAAAGCACCATTCCCTTTGAGGCGTCAACATGTGTAACCGATGCACCTGCTTTAAGTGCGGAAACGGTTGCTCCGCCCGTATAAGCAAAAAGGTTGAGCACTTTGACTTCCCTGTCCTGCTTCTTTACCGTATCGGCAACGAAATCCCAGTTGACAGCCTGCTCGGGAAAAAGCCCCGTATGCTTAAAGCCCATCGTCTTTATATTAAAAGTCAGTTCGTTATAGTCGACAGTCCATCTGTCGGGAATGTTTTTATACACTTCCCATTTACCGCCGCCCGAATTTGAACGGAAATACCTTGCATCGGCATTTCTCCACAAGGGATGCTTTTTCGGAGTGTTCCATATCACCTGAGGGTCGGGTCTGATAAGAGTTACATTGCCCCAACGTTCAAGTCTCTCACCGCCTGAACAGTCAATAAGCTCATAATCGACCCATTTATCGGAAATTCGCATATTATATAAGCCTTTCTTCTACTATCTGTGCTATTGTTGCGGCAAGACGCTCGATCTTCCCTTCATCTCTGCCTTCAAGCATAACTCTGACAAGAGGCTCGGTGCCCGATGCTCTGACAAGAACTCTGCCCGAATTGCCCAATTCCTTTTCGGCAGCTTCGATTGCCAGTCTGATATCCTCGTCCTCAGCAAGTCTGTGCTTACCGAAGGCTGAAACTCTGACATTTTTGAGCACCTGCGGGAATATCTCTATCTCCGAAGCAAGCTCATCAAGTGATCTGCCCGTATCTCTTATAATATTGAGTATCTGAACTGCCGAGAGCTGACCGTCGCCTGTGGTGGCATGGTCAAGGAAAATAAGATGTCCCGACTGCTCTCCGCCGATGTGATAGCCCTTTTCGAGCATACGCTCAAGAACGTATCTGTCACCGACCTTTGTTTTTTCGCAGTTGATACCGTTTTTATTACAGAACTCAAACAGTCCCATGTTACTCATTACCGTGGCAACGAGAGTATTGCCGTTGAGCTTGTTTTTATCCTTAAAATACTTTGCGGCAATCGCCATAAGCTTATCGCCGTCAACAAGTTTTCCGTTTTTGTCAACAGCAAGAAGTCTGTCAGCATCGCCGTCAAAGGCAAAGCCCACATCAAAGCCGTGTTCTCTGACAAAAACTCCGAGGCCTTCAATATGAGTCGAGCCGCAGTTTTCGTTTATATTCGTTCCGTCGGGATTTGCATTGATAACGACGCATTCCGCACCGAGCTGTTTAAAAAGCACATTTGCGGTTGCACTTGCCGAGCCGTTCGCACAGTCAAGAGCAATTCTCATGCCGTAAAACTGCCTGTCAGCAGCATCTGCGATATGATTTATATAGTCACGCAATGCATTCTGAGCAAGAGTGACCTTGCCCACATCGCCGCCGATAACAACAGGAGGAATCCTTACTTCATCAAGAATGATAGCCTCTATCTCCTCTTCCATAGCATCGGGGAGCTTGTAGCCTGTTGACTGAAATATTTTGATTCCGTTATATTCACAGGGATTGTGAGAGGCAGATATCATTACACCTGCATCATAACCGTATTCCCTGACAAGAAAAGCAACCGCAGGAGTGGGAACAACGCCCAGCATAAGAACATCTGCACCCACCGAACAAAGTCCCGAAGCCAGTGCATAACCGAGCATGTCGGCAGATTTTCTCGTATCCGTGCCTATAAGAACCTTAGGCTTATGCTCCGTATTTTCAGCAAGCACCATTGCTGTTGCTCTTCCGATCTTCATAGCAAGCTCGCTTGTGATCTCTTTATTTGCAACACCTCTTGCACCGTCCGTTCCGAACAATCTTCCCATATAAATGCCTCCGAATTAATAATAGATTCTGATTATTAAATTAAAGTAAACTCAATACAAGCCCTGCTGACCGGGTCTTTCGATTCCAAGATGTGCATACGCCGCATTTGTAACGACTCTTCCTCTGGGAGTTCTGCCGATAAAGCCTATCTGCATAAGATAGGGCTCGTAAACATCTTCAATGGTGATGGCTTCTTCGCCGATAGCTGCCGCAATGGTCTCAAGTCCCACAGGTCCGCCGTTGTAGTTATTTATCATTGTTGTAAGAATAAGTCTGTCAATATTGTCAAGTCCCAGCTCGTCAATCTCCATTCTTGAAAGAGCAAGTCTTGCATCTTCCTCGGTTATCATACCGCTGCCGACAACCTGTGCAAAATCTCTTGCACGCTTTAAAAGTCGGTTTGCGATTCTGGGAGTGCCTCTCGACCTTGATGCGATCTCAAGAGCTCCGTCTTCATCAATTTCAATTCCCAGAATGCCCGCACTTCTCTTTACTATCTGTGCCAGCTCGTAAGGTGTATACAGCTCGAGCCTCAAAACAACGCCGAAACGGTCACGCAAAGGAGCTGTCAGCTGACCTGCTCTCGTTGTTGCCCCCACAAGAGTAAATTTTTTAAGATCAAGTCTTATGGATCTTGCGGAAGGGCCTTTTCCGATGATGATATCAATCACATTGTCTTCCATTGCAGGATAAAGCACTTCCTCAACACTTCTTGAGAGGCGGTGTATCTCGTCAATAAACAACACGTCGCCTTCATTCAGATTCGTAAGCAATGCCGCAAGATCGCCTGGCTTTTCAATGGCAGGGCCTGAGGTAACACGTATCTGCACATTCATCTGATTTGCGATTATGCCTGCAAGTGTAGTCTTACCCAGTCCGGGAGGGCCGTACAGCAGAACATGGTCAAGAGTTTCATTTCTGCCCAGAGCCGCCTCCATATATATTTTAAGATTTTCTTTTACTTTTTCCTGTCCGATGTAGTCGTCAAGAGTCTTCGGTCTTAAAGAAACTTCCGTTTCATTATCTGCCGAGGTAAAATCGGGAGACATCATCCGATATTCATTTTCTTCCATGCTCTCTCACCTCTCACAGATTTTTTGAAAGTACTGCAAGTGCCTTCTTTATCATATCCTCAACACTCATTGACGGGTCAAGGCTTTTGACTGCCTTTGATGCCTCATGCTGAGTATAGCCTAAGAATTGCAGTGCTCCGACAGCCTCGTTTATATTCGATGATGCAGTTTCGTTAACTCCGGAGATATCGGCACTGTCATCATCACTTACCGAAACACTCAGCTTGCCTTTAAGCTCGAGAACGATTCTCTGGGCGATCTTGGGACCGACACCCTGAGCCTTTGTGACAGCCTTTGAGTCACCGTTTGTAACAGCAAGTGCCAACCTCTCCGGAGTAAATTCAGAAAGAACGGCAAGTGCGGCTTTGGGACCAACACCCGAAATACCGATAAGTAATTTAAAGCAATCAAGCTCAGTCTGATCATAGAATCCGAACAGCTCAAGGGCATCCTCCCTTACCGCAAGATAAGTATAAAGAGTTATTCTGCTCCCCTGCGAGCCTACCTTTCTTAAAGTATTGAGTGAAGCATTACACTTAAAACCGACTCCGCCGCAATCAATGGCGACGCATGCGGCATCCGTCATTATAATATTGCCAGTCAACGAATAAAACATACTTTTATCAATTCCTTATTTATACTTGAGCATTCCCAGAGCCGAACCGCTGGCATGTGCATGACATATAGCCATTGCAAGTGCATCGGCAGTATCATCGGGCTTGGGAACCTTGTCAAGATTCAGAAGTATTCTTGTCATCTCCTGAACCTGCTTCTTTTCGGCTCTTCCGTAACCGACCACACTCTGCTTGACCTGAAGCGGTGTATACTCGAATATTTCCACATTATGCTGTCTTGCAGAGAGTATTATTACTCCTCTTGCCTGAGCAACATCAATTGCGGTCTTTGCGTTGGTGTTGAAAAACAGCTTTTCTATAGCCATTGCATCGGGCGAATATATCTCGATAAGATTTGTAAGCTGAGAATAAATATGCAACAGTCTGTCGTTAAAATCCGTATGTGCCCGGGTGGTAATTGCACCGAAATCAAGCACTCTGAAATGGTTATTAAGATATTCTATAACTCCGTAGCCCACAATCGCATATCCGGGGTCAATTCCCAATATGATCAACGCACAACGCTCCAATTTATTATAATTCAATTTAGTATATCACAATTCACATTGATTCGCAAGTATAATATAATTATTTTAATATTTTATTTATTGATTTTTTTCTTTGTTTATGCTATTATTCTATTATTATTTTACAGGGAGAGATCTGCAATGTCAGACTATTTACATATGCGTCACGGCAACGATTCTCAGAACAAGGAATTGCTTGCTCTTTTAAACAGAATATTCGGTTTTCCCGACAGTAACGGAACGGTTTTCGAGACACTTTTACCCAAGCTCTACAATGATGAATACCATCCTGCCGAAAACAACATCATTCTTGATGTGGGCGGAGAGATGAGAGCCGCTGTCGGTGTTTATTATAACTCTCTTACGGTCGGTGACGAGAAGCTCAAGATCGCAGGAATAGGCAATGTCGGTACGCATCCCGACTATCAGGGTGAGGGCTATATGCGTTTCTGCATGGCTCTGACAATGGACGAGCTAAAGCAAAATATGACAGATATTGCCCTTCTCGGCGGTGCAAGGCAGCGTTATGCTCACCACGGATTTGAACACGCAGGTCCGAGATATGAATTTGTTTTCACCCATGAAAATATCAGACGAAAATATAATTGCGAGAAAAAATCAAAATTCACAGCTGAATTACTCGAAAAATCAGACACTAAGGCTCTCAGAAGCATTGCGGAAATCCACGGCAAGCGTACATTCAGAGCTGAAAGAACAGCCGAGACTATGTATGACATTCTCAGAACATGGAACTCTTCCCCCTACGCAGTTTATGACGGCGATGAGTTCAAGGGCTGGTTCGTTTTAAACACCGATAAGAGCTGTGTCTACGAACTGGGCTATGCAGATGAAGCCTATATTGAAGATATCGTTATCTGTGCCCTTGAAGCATCGGAAAAAAAGCAGATCAAGGTCGTTGCCGCACCCTTTGAGCATGCTCTGTGCAGGTATCTCGGTCTTTACAGCGAGCATTATTATGTGATACATGCGGAAATGTTCAATATTCTCTGCTTCGAGAATGTAATAAGAGCATTCCTTAAATTCAAAGCAACTTATACAAAGCTTGCTGACGGCGAATTGGTTCTGCTTATTGAAGGCTGTAAGCTTCCCGAGCAGTTAAAAATTACAGTTAAAAATAATGAAGTCACTGTCTGCGAAACAGACGAAAAGCCCGATCTTATACTTAAACATCTTGAAGCCGTGAGACTTCTGGGAAATCTTTATTCCGAAAAGAGAAACGAGCTTCCCCCCGAATGTGCTTCATGGTTCCCCCTTCCTCTCTACGTCGCTCCCTCTGATACGGTTTAATCATATTCAGAGAAATGCAAAGAAAATATATATAAATCAGAAACGGACTGTACCGCTTCACCCCACGGTGAATAAGTACAGTCCGTTATTGTCTTTAATTAACTATATTAATGATTCCCTTATTTACTCTGTCTTCGGGGACTTGGCAATCGGCATATCCGAACGCACCGCAACCATAGCAAACATGAGCTTCGGGAATGCCGAAGGACGTAAGGATATTTCTGACTTCGCTGTCATCACAGCAATCTCTGAGCTGATTTATCCATACCGAGCCTACGCCGTCAGCATGAGCTGCCAGAAACATATTTTCAAGCACACATGCACTGTCAACCGCACCGTGTCTGTAATCAGCAGGAACAGTTACGATAATAAACAGCGGTGCGTTATAAAAACGATGATAATCGGGTCTGTCAAGAGCCTTTGCAATGGCATTTTTCAGATTTTCAAGCTTCTCTGTATCGTCAACAACCGTCAGCATCCATGACTGATTGTTCATTGCACTCGGTGCGTAAAGACCTGCGGTGAGAATATCATCAAGTACTTCAGCAGGAACTTTTTTATCCGAATATTTTCTTACACTTCTTCTCGTTTTTATATTCTTAAGTATTTCATTCATGTCTTTTTGCCTCCTATGACTTTTTATATTTGTATATTAACAAAAAATTCAAAAAAATTCAATACGGAAATAATATCACACGTCCTTTTTCTATTGAATTTTCATAAAAATCATGGTAAAATATATATGTATTTTTGGATAGGGAGTCATATTTATGAACAAATCACAGTTTATATTTAAAGTCGTGGATATCGTCTGCGAAAAGTCTCAGAATCCTTTCAACTATGACAGCATTTACTGCGTCAAGGACATTCCTTACAGCGACAGGGATGAAAAAATGACATGCGGTGATCTGTATTTTGATCCGATGATATTAAAAGACGGCAAAAAACACCCTCTCGTGCTGAATATCCACGGCGGTGCTTTTGTCATGGGTGATAAAAGATACAGAAAGACTCTTTGTGAATACTATGCAAGCAAGGGCTACTATGTTTACAACATAAATTTCCGAATGCCTCCTCAGGTAGATATCATCAATTGCATTTCGGACGTTGTAGAGGCTGCAAATTTTATTGAACAGCTTGCCGAGGCTTACAGCATTGATCTGAACAAGATCGTTGTTACCGGTGATTCCTCGGGTGCATACCTTGCGGCTTATGTTGAAGCCATAAAAACAAACCCCGAGATCGCTGACTTTGCAGATCTTAACCATGTGGATATCGACATCGCCGCACTTATTCTCCACAGCGGTCCCTACGATATGCAAGCCATGATGGAAGACGGTCTTCCCATGGGCATGACTCCCGAGCTGGCATCAATGCTTGTCGGTTACGAATTAAAGGAAGATCTCAGCGACATTGCAGACTATAAATACTTCCGATACATGTCTCCGAGCGATTTTGTAAACGATAAATGGTGTCCCTGCTTCATTTCATGGTCTGATTCGGATTTTGTTTGTGCAAACCAAGGCAGACCCATGGCAGAAAAGCTGATGAAGCACTGTCCGAAGGTGTCAACCTTCTATGCAGAGGGTATCAAAAACGGTCACTGCTTCCACCTTACGATGAAAAAAGATATTTCAATGCAGTGCCTTGAAAAGAGTATCAGCTTCATAGAGCAGATATTCAGCGAAAATGATGAAGAAATAAAAGTTTCATAAGAAAACAAACAAGAGCAAACTCGTTTCATTGAGCTTGCTCTTTATTTTTATACCGATCCTGCAATTGCAGGTTTATTTTTTTGCTCTGTTTCTCTTGTCATGTCGTGTTCAATGACAGGTGATTCACCGTCGGTGATGCAATTTTTTGTTATCGTTACACGGCTGACGGTCACATCTGACGGCACTGAGAACATAACGTCAAGAAGTGCTTTTTCCATGATCGCTCTGAGTCCTCGTGCTCCGGTCTTCTTTTCAAGTGCCGATTCCGCAACAGCTTCGAGTGCTTCATCCTGAAAAACAAGCTCAGCTTTATCCATTGCGAAAAGCTGCTCATACTGCTTTACAAGGGAGTTTTTAGGCTCTTTGAGGATTCTGACAAGGGATTCCTTATCGAGATTCGTAAGTGAAGCGATAACGGGAACACGGCCTACCAATTCGGGAATAAGACCGAACTTCACAAGATCCTGCGGTATAGCCTGTGACATGATATAGTCGTAATCAATATCAGCCTTGGACTTGACTTCAGCCTCAAAACCGAGAACGGAATTACCTGTACGCTTTTCAATGATCTTTTCGATTCCGTCAAAAGCTCCGCCGCAGATAAAGAGGATATTTGTAGTGTCTATCTGAATAAACTCCTGCTGAGGGTGTTTTCTGCCGCCCTGAGGAGGTACGTTTGCAACAGTTCCTTCAAGAATTTTCAGAAGTGCCTGCTGAACACCTTCACCGCTGACGTCACGTGTTATGGACGGATTCTCCGAACGGCGTGATATCTTGTCGATCTCATCAACATAAATAATGCCACGTTCAGCTCTCTCTATATCATAATCGGCAGCCTGAATAAGACGAAGAAGGATATTCTCAACGTCTTCACCCACATAACCTGCTTCGGTAAGGGTCGTTGCATCGGCTATTGCAAAAGGAACATCAAGGATCCTTGCAAGAGTCTGGGCAAGCATCGTTTTGCCTACACCGGTAGGACCGAGCATGAGAACATTGCTCTTCTGAATGTCAACATCTGTGTCCTGACCGAAATATATTCTCTTATAATGGTTGTAGACCGCAACGGAAAGGGCGGTCTTTGCACTGTCCTGTCCGATAACATACTCATCAAGCTTAGCCTTGATATCGGCAGGCTTGGGAAGTGATCTTCTTGATGCTGTACCGTTTTTCTTCTTGGGAGCATCATAAAAATCCTCTTCTTCCACAATAGAACAGCAAAGTGTGGTACATTCATTGCATATATAAACATTATTCGGACCTGCAATCATTTTTCGCACTTTGTCCTGAGTTTTACCGCAGAAAGAACAGCGAATCTCTCTTGAATCGTCATTTTTAGGCAATGATAATTCAACTCCTAACTATAATCAAGTCGGGTAAACGAGAGATCTACCCGACTTAAAGTTTTTTATCTGTGTTTGATAACCTTGTCAACAAGACCGTATTCCATGGCTTCCTGTGCAGTCATGTAATTGTCACGCTCAGTATCCTGATAGATCTGCTCAATAGGCTTACCTGTGTTTTCGGCAAGGATCCTGTTGAGGTTTTCCTTAGTCTTGAGGATCTGTTTTGCGACGATCTCGATCTCTGTTGCCTGACCCTGAGCACCGCCGAGAGGCTGATGGATCATGATAAGGCTGTTGGGAAGAGCAAATCTCTTACCCTTTGCACCGGAGGACAGCAAAAATGCACCCATTGAAGCAGCCATACCCATGCAGATAGTGGAAACATCACATTTAATGTACTGCATTGTGTCATAAATTGCCATACCTGCGGAAACTGAACCGCCGGGGCTGTTGATATAAAGACTTATATCCTTATCAGCGTCCTGTCCTTCAAGGAAAAGGAGCTGAGCAACAACAAGACTTGCAGTTGTATCGTTAACTTCGTCGGAAAGAACGATAATTCTGTCATTGAGCAAACGTGAATAGATATCATACGCACGCTCGCCTCTGTTTGTCTGTTCAATAACGGTTGGTACTAATGCCATAAATATAACCTCCTGTACTCTTAGATTATAGCACGTGATACTGAAAAATATTCAGATTATTCTGCTGTTTCTGCTTCTGCAGCTTCCTCTGCGGGAGCTTCAGTCTTCTCAGCAGCCTTCTTTGTTGTCTTCTTAGCAGCAGCCTTTCTGGGCTTTGTTGCCTTTGCGTTAGCTACGATAAGGTCAATAGCCTTTTTGGAAGTGATGTCGCCCTTAGCTGTCTTTTCGGGGATCATTGACTTGATCTGATCAAGCTCAATGCCGTAGCCGTCTGCAAACTTCTGATAATGCTCGTTGATCTCTTCTTCTGTTGCATCGATGCCCTCAAGCTCAACGATCTTTTCGATAGCAAGCATGATCTTGACATCCTTTTCAGCCTGATCTCTGTATGTAGCTCTTACGCTGTTTTCGTCCATGCCGATATACTTGAGATATGTCTTGAAATCAAGACCCTGCATACGGAGTCTGTAATCCATATCATTTATCATATCGTCGATTGCCTTTTCGATCATGCAATCGGGGATCTCACCCTTAACGGAGTCTGTAACCATATCAAGAAGCTTTGACTCGAAAGCCTTGTCAGCTTCGCTCTGCTTGGACTCTGTAAGCTTCTTCTCAATGTCAGCCTTAAGCTCAGCGACCGTATCAAACTCGCTTACATCCTTAGCAAATTCGTCATCAAGCTCGGGAAGCTCCTTAACCTTGATGCCCTTGACCTTGATCTTGAATACTACGGGCTTGCCTGCAAGATCATCCGCATGATACTCTTCGGGGAAGGTAACATTGATGTCGAACTCTTCGCCGATAGCGTGACCGATGATCTGCTCCTCGAAACCGGGGATGAACTGACCGCCGCCGATGGTGAGGTCATAATCCTCAGCCTTACCGCCGTCAAATGCAACACCGTCATTGAAGCCTTCGTAGTCGATAGTTGCGATATCGCCGTCAGCAACCGCTCTGTCATCAACGTCAACGATTCTTGCACAGTCTTCCTGCTTTCTCTTAAGCTCAGCCTCAACTTCCTCTGCGGTAACAGCAACGGGAGCCTTCTCAGCCTTAAGTCCCTTGTACTCGCCTACTTCAATCTCGGGCTTGACAGTAACTTTACATGAAAGCTCTACGCCGTCCTTGCCTATGGACTTGATGTCAAAATCATAAGGAGAAGAAACAACGTCAAGACCTGCCTCTTCAACAGCAGCTTCATATACTTCGGGGAATGCGATCTCAAGTGCATCATCATAGAATACACCTTCACCGTAATACTTCTCGATAAAAGCCTTGGGAGCTTTACCCTTTCTGAAACCGGGGACAGCAATCTGTTTCTTAGCCTTGTTATAAGCTTTTACGCATGCAGCAGCAAAAGCTTCTGCATCGATCGAAAGCTCAACGGTAACTTCATTTGTGCCTGTTTTTTCAGATGATTTTAAACTCATTTAAATTTTCCTCCGTTCTCATTCAATTAATGAGATTTTTCAACTTATATATTATATCAAATACTTTATATAATTTCCAGTATTATTTTAAAAAATATAAAAAATTTACAGCATGTTTTCAGAATTTTTCTATTAATTTTGGACAAAATTTGAGTCTGTCACAAGAAATCAGTGAAAATTTTATGCCGTCACGCTCAAAATTATCATATCTGCCGGTGGTCTCACCGTGAATATGACCGAAAAAGCAACGTTTGATATTATATTCAGTAAGCAGAGAATATATCTCCTCGCATTCCCTGTCATCATAAACGGGAGGATAATGGAGAAACACTATGGGTTCTTTACCCTCGGAAAGTCCCGATTCTATCGAACGTCTTAATCGTTCACGCTCACGAAGAATAACTTTTTTGTCACTTTCCGGAGAATCGTAAAACCAGCCACGGGTTCCGCAGATACTGTAATCGCCGAAGCTGAAAGAATTATTGAAAAGTATGGATATTTTATCAAAATTATTCTCTTTAAGATATATATTCATCTTATTAAGAGTAGACCACCAGTAATCGTGATTACCTTTGATAAATATCTTGTTTCCGTTAAGCTCATTTATAAATTTAAAATCAGCGTAGCATTCACTCAGCTTCATCGCCCAGGAAATATCGCCGTTGATAACCACGGTATCATCATCCGTGACAAGGGCATTCCACTGTTTTTCGAGCCTTTCCACATAGTTATCCCAACCTTTGAATATATCCATCGGTTTGTCAGTTCCCAGTGAAAGATGAGTATCGCCGACAGCAAACAGATTCATATTTATCCTCCTTTCAATATTTTCCAATTATATTTTTTCGCCCTCTGCCGATAATAGAGATGAGAGATGTCTCTTTAATATACTGCAAAGGTGATTGAACATGAACGAACACGGTAATAAGATCAGGTGTGAAGTTAAAAACTGCGTATACCATGAAGGTAAGGACACATGTACTGCAAACTGTATCGAAGTAGGTACTTGCAATGCCTGCGTTTGCGGCGAAACAGTCTGCTCCACATTCCGGCTCAACGAGAACGCAGTAAACTGCTGATTCAATCAGTAAAGAGGACGGTGTTAAGCCGTCCTCCGATTTTTAATTACTGAATACCCAGCATATTGAAAACAACTTTTCTCATGGAGTCGGTATCTTTCTCGCATACATTGTTAAAGCGTACTTCCTTATCCTTAAGACCTCTGAGCTGAGAGGGTGCTTCCACCTTTGTAAGTGCCTCAAGCTGAGTTACCATTTCAAATTCGTCACCGTCGGCATTGCCTGTAAGAGCAGCGAGAACACTTGCACCGAACTTATAGGGACTTGCAGTTGAAGCGATAACAGCGGGAGTCATATCCCCTGTTTCCTTGCGGTAATCCTCAAATACCTTTATTGCAACAGCAGTATGAGTATCGCTGAGATAGTTATACTTCTCATATACATCATGGATAGTCTGCTTTGTTTCATCATCATTACAGCAGCCTGCGGAATAAACGTCCTTTATCTTGGCAAGAACGTCAGCACTTATCTCAAATGTGCCGTTGTCCTTAAGTGAAGCGTAAAGCTCTCTTACTGCATTATCGTCCTCACCGTGAAGCATATACATAAGTCTTTCAAGGTTGGACGAAATGAGAATATCCATTGAGGGAGAGACAGTTGCATAGAAATCCCTGTTCTTGTCGTACTTACCTGTTGTAATGAAATCGGTAAGAACATTATTTGCATTTGAAGCACAGATAAGTCTGTTTATGGGAAGCCCCATCTTCATAGCGTAATTTGCGGCAAGGATATTGCCGAAGTTACCTGTGGGAACGACAACGTTTATCTTGTC
>CAZTFS010000019.1:0-25849 GCA_964613045.1 uncultured Eubacteriales bacterium | reverse complement strand
CATATTGATAGCGTAATTTTAGGCAAGGATTTTGCCGAAGTTACCTGTGGGAACGACAACGTTTATCTTGTCGCCCAGCTCTATCTTACCCTGCTTGAGCATATCGCAGTATGCAGAGAAATAATAAACTATCTGAGGAACAAGTCTGCCCCAGTTTATTGAGTTTGCAGATGAGAAAACAAGGTTATTTTCAGCAAAAACTTTCTTAATCTCGTCATCTGTAAAGATAGCCTTAACCCCTGACTGAGCATCGTCAAAGTTACCGTTTATGGCACAGACACCCACATTCCTGCCTTCCTGAGTGCACATCTGACGCTTCTGCATGGGGCTTACACCGTCATTGGGATAGAAAACAAGAATCTTTGTGGAATCAACATCACAGAAGCCTTCAAGAGCAGCCTTACCCGTATCACCTGAGGTTGCAACAAGAATAACGATCTCCTTATCCTTAAGTGTCTTTTTGGAAGAACCGATAAGAAGATGAGGAAGAAGCTGAAGAGCCATATCCTTGAATGCACATGTAGGACCGTGCCACAGCTCAAGAATATTGACATTATCATGAAGATTTACAACGGGTGCTATCTCATCGCTTGAGAATTTGCCGTCCTTGTATGCACCTTCAACGAAAGCCGAAATCTCATCAGCAGTAAAATCAGTAAGGTAAAGAGCAAGAACCTTCTCAGCTCTCTCTTTATATGACATATCCTTCATGGAAGCGATAAAATCCATTGAAACGGCAGGTATCTCGCAGGGTACAAAAAGACCGCCCTCAGCGGAAATACCTCTTGTTATCGCTTCAGCCGAAGTTACGTTTAACGATTTGTCTCTTGTTGATGTATAAACCATCTTAATACATCCTTTCACTATTGCTCAAAATAAATTACATGATATTGTAGCATGATTATTTCAGTTTGTAAATAGCAGATCGCTAAAAAATCTGTCTGCATTTGCAAAAAATATATCATCAAGAAGCTTGTCGGAGAATCCGTGCGTCGAGAGATACTCATAAAGATCAGCCATTTTTTCAATTCCCGCAAGCTCGGGATCAATACCGCAGCCGTCAAAATCCGTTCCCATTGCAACACATTTTTCACCGCCGAGCTCAATAAGACGGCTCATGTGACGGTATACCGCATCGAAAGAATGATCCTCATTGCCCAGAAGTTTTTCCCATAGATTAACACCGATGATTCCGCCGTGTCCGGCAATGATTTTCACCTGATCATCGGTAAGATTCCTGTGCCTTGCTTTAAAATTATCCACAATGTCACAACAGGAATGGGAAGCAACAAAGGGTTTTTCGGCAATATCGGCAAGATCATAAAAACCTTTTTTGGAAAGGTGGGATACGTCTGCCGCAATGTGCAGCTTTTCCATTTCCCTGACCGCTTCAACACCGAAGGGAGTCAGCCCGATATCCTCTTCATCAAAGCAACCGCTTGCAAGCTCGTTTCTGCCGTTCCACGTAAGGGTTATAAGCTTTACACCGCAGTCAGCAAGATGGTGAAGTCCCTCAACAGTACCGCCCATACCTGCACCGCCCTCAACGGAAAGCAACGCTTTGAACCTTGTGTCTTCCCTGTCCTTATATTCGGACATGTCGGGAATACTTTCAAGCTGTTTTTTATAGTAAGCGTAAACCTTGTCAAAATAATCAACAGCCGCTTTTCCTCTGTATTCGTCGGGAACAAAGACTGCATAATCCTGCACATACTCAGTCAGATATCCTGCCCTGTCAAGGGAAATATGACCGTCGTTACTTATAAGGCTTTCATTATTCCTGCACAGCTCAGTCATTGTATCGCAGTGCAGATCAAACAAACGCATAACATCACCTCAGAATGCATTTTTAATGTGTCGGACACGGTATGTATCCTCACAAAGAATGACTTCTATAATATCAAACCTCATGGGCATCTGCAATTTTGTTGCACTCATATAAGCCGCCGCCGCAGATCTGACATTCTCTTCTTTCTTATAGTCAACAGCCGCAGACGGAGGAAAATAACCGCCCTCGTGACGTGTTTTAACCTCAATAAAGCACAGAAAATATCCGTCAAGAGCGATAATATCTATTTCGCCGCCTTTGGAGCGATAATTCGCCGCACATATATCGTAGCCTTTCCGACGCAAATAACGGGATGCCCGTATTTCACCGATAAGACCTGTTTTTCTCGGTTCACCTATCATTTGTTCAGTATTTTCTTAAGAAATGATCTTCTGTGATGGGGAAGAATGCCGTACTGCTCTATCTTTTCATAATGGAGCTTTGTGCCGTAGCCCTTATGACGCTCAAATTCATATTCCGGATACTTTTCGGCAAGCTCACGCATATATCTGTCCCTGCTGACCTTTGCAAGAATTGAAGCCGCCGCAATGGAAACAGATTTCGCATCACCCTTGACTATCGTTACCTCCTCAAAGCCCGTGCAAGGTTTTCTGTTGCCGTCCACAAGCACAAGATCGGGTTTGGTACCCATAGCCTCAACAGCTCTCTTCATGGCAAGGAATGTTGCATTGAGAATATTAATTTCATCAATTTCGGTTTCTGTTGCAGAACCGATGCCGTAAGCCGTCGCATTTTCAACGATAACGTCAAAAAGCTGTTCACGTTTCTTTTCACTCATTTTTTTTGAGTCGTTTATACCCAATTCTTCAAGTCCGTCGGGAAGAATAACTGCCGCTGCGTAAACAGGACCTGCAAGAGGGCCTCTGCCTGCTTCGTCAACACCGCATATGATCTTATAGCCTTCACTGTGATACCGATCTTCAAATTCGTATGTCATTTTACCCACTCCAAAGTTAATCTGCCGAGCTTTCCGCCACGGTACTCATCAAGAACGGCAACGGATGCTCTCATTGTATCTGTTTCGCCGCCACGAATCATCATTCCTCGTTTTCTGCCTATCATTTCGAGTATCTCATAAGGCTCAACATCCTCAAAATCAGTTATTTTGTATCTTTCTCTGAGTTTTTCGGGATAATTGTCACGCATAACGGTCAGAAAACGGACGGCAAGCGTTTCAATATCAAGTATCTGATCCTTGACACCGCCTGTAAAAGCCAGCTTATCACCGACTTCGGGATCTTCAAACTTAGGCCAGAGAACACCGGGTGTATCAAGCATCTCAATGCCGCCGCCGATAACGAACCACTGGTTATTTCTCGTCACACCTGCTCTGTCCTCGACCTTTGCCTTACCGCCTGCACCCATCTTATTGATAAATGATGATTTACCCGTATTCGGTATTCCTATGACCATTATACGAAGAGTCTTGCCGGGCATTCCCTTTTCCTCGTTACGTTTAATGGTATCTTTGAGAACTTCACGGACAAGAGGTCTGAACTTATTAAGACCTTTACCTGTTCGACAGTCAACCTCAAGTGCCGCCGCACCCTGTTTTTCGTAATATTCCACCCACTGCTTTGTGGCAACGGGGTCAGCAAGGTCAGCCTTATTGAAAAGTATGATCTTCGGCTTCCCCTCTGTCAGAGAATCTATCTCGGGATTCTTACTGCTTTCGGGAATTCTCGCATCGAGAAGCATCGTTACGGCATCGACCTGTTTAAGCTGTTCCTTTATAAGTCTTCGGGTTTTTGCCATGTGACCGGGAAACCACTGAACCTGTTGTTTTATTGCATCTGCCATTTATTTATCACCACTTTTACTATTTATGCTTTACGGAAAAGGGGCTTTCCGATAAAGCAAAACAGAGGACTGCAAGATAACAGCCCTCTAAGCATATATGTTCATAGAGCGAAAATCAAAACCGCTTTCACCTGAAAAAATCCTGCAGACAGCTTTGCCGAGGACATAGCTTTCATCAACAAATCCCACAAGATAGGATCGGCTGTCCGTTGAATTATTTCTGTTATCACCCATTACAAACAGGCAGTTTTCGGGAACCTGTATGGGATACTCATTGAGATCGTCATAATGATGAGCGGTTGCAGGCTCAGAAATATAGTCCTCGGTAAGAGCGACCATTGAATCCTTTGTGTCGCCCACAAGAACCTCGCCTGTTTCATAATTGACCTCTATCCACTGACCCTCCGTTGCAATAACACGCTTAACAAGAGGCTCATTGAGTACACCGGGCTGAACAACTATGACAATATCCTTGTATTCATAGCTGCTTATTGCCGCAGAAGTAACAAGCCAGTCCTTATCATTCAGTGTGGGAACCATTGACAAGCCGTCAACACCCACAAGTCTGAAAACAAAAGTAAAAATCAGAGCAATAACCATAACGGAAGACACAACAACAGATGCGATCTCAAATATGTTTGTTGCCAGTTTATTATAAAACTTTTTCATTGTTATTCACCGTTAATCATAAATGCTTCCGAAAGGATACAAACGTATAACCGCTTTGCCGAGAATATAGTTTTCATCAACAAAACCGACTCTGTAGGAACGGCTGTCCGTGGAATAGTTTCTGTTGTCACCCATGCAGAAGTAGTGACCCTCGGGAACCTGAATCGGATAGTCATTCAAATCTTCATATGGTCTTTCATCTGTAGCAGTAGCAGTGTAAGGCTCGTCAAGGGGCTGTAAAGTATCCTTTGTGTCACCCACATACACGACACCCTCATCATAATCAATACTTACCCACTGACCCTCCGTTGCAATAACACGCTTGACAAGAGGCTCATAAAGATCTTCATTGGGTTCAACAACGATAACGATATCCTTATACTCATATTCAGAGGTATAAGCAGTAACAAGAAGTCTGTCACCGTGAGCAAGGGTATAATCCATAGAATGACCGCTTACGGTGGTAATTCTGAACATGAATGTAAAAACCACAGCAACAACGGCAGCAGCCCATGTTAACATTGACATAATCTCAAATGCCGATTCAGCTATTTTCTTCTTCAATATGTTCACCTTCAATCATAAATGATCGCATCGGACGAAAATGCAAGACGGATAACCGCTTTTCCCACAACAAGATCTTCATCTATACTCTGAATGTCCACGCTTCGGCTGTCCTTTGACACATTACGGTTGTCACCCATAACAAAAACACAGCCCTCGGGCACGGTGTACGGATACTTGATCTCATCCTCACGGCGTTCGGTAATGATTTCCGAAATATAAGGCTCATTAAGAACTACGCCGTCAACAATTACGCTCCCGTCGGTGTAATCCATTGTAACGACCTGATTCTCGGTTGCGATAACACGCTTGACAAGACACACATCATCCTCATCAATTGCACCGATAACCACGATGTCACCTGTCTTCGGTTCGTATCCGAATGTGGACACAACAATGCGGTCGCCGTCGTTAAGAGTTGGCATCATGGATGTACCGTCAACCTCTATCACCTGAAAAAAGAGAATCCATGTAAGAAAAAAGACAAACAACACGCCAATAATGGCAGTCAGCCAACGAAACACGGATCGCCATGCAATATCTCTGATCTCTTCCTTTTCGGTCTTTTTATGATAATTGTAATAAATATAACCGTTCTTCTTATCACGCATAAAAAACACCGACCGATATAAAAAAATTCTTGATTCAACGCAAAAAAGGGACATAACTGCCCCTTTTGCTCACTAAAAAACTTATCTGAGTTGCTCTTTGACCTTAGCAGCCTTACCGACTCTTCCACGAAGATAGTAAAGCTTAGCTCTGCGAACCTTACCGGATCTGATAACGTCAACCTTAGCAACATTGGGTGAATGAACGGGGAAAACTCTTTCAACGCCTACACCGTAAGAAACACGTCTTACCGTGAATGTTTCAGCTACGCCGCTGCCTTTACGGGCAATGACTGTTCCCTCGAACATCTGGATACGTTCTTTTTCGCCCTCACGGATCTTAACGTGAACCTTAACGGTGTCACCGACCTTGAACTGAGGAGCTTCAGCTTTGATGCTGTCCTGAGCAATAAGTTTTAATGCGTCCATAATTAACCTCCATAAATTTTCAGCCGTTCTTACTCATTTACTATGACAGAGGACCGACCGCTCTAATGTACGCTGCGTGCATTAATCGCCGCCGGGGCACAACAGCCCCAAACGCAAACGAACGCTTATATATAGTATCACAACAAAAATAATTTTGCAATACCTTTTTTTATTTTTATTCAAAATTCATAAGATTTCCGTCTTTAAGAGAAAGCCTTATTGTATTAAGCGGCACAATATCCGCTGAAAGATATGCATTTACTGCCGACATAAGATTCATGGGATTGACATTTTTCGTGTTACCGCAGGGAAATACAACATTCATCATCAGGCAGTCTCCCCTGTCCCGAATTGAATAGCTTTTTATATTTCCCGACACATCTACCTGTTTTATCTTCTTTCTTCCGTTGACCTTACCCATTTTTTCGCAGATAAGAGCTCCCGACTGCATCGCTTTTTCAAGAAGCTCAGTCGTACAGCTTTCCTTTTCAAAGTATATCTCATACTCCGCAAAAGCGATATCGGCAGGCTTCATGTAAGGCTCGGTCACCCTTGCAACCGTAATCCCCACAGGGAGAACAGCATTAAGCCTGTCCGTGATCTCCTGATCTGAAATGTCCCCCTCAATACGGATATCAAGAGGCTCATTCATGCCTTCAACACCCAGCGGCAGAGGCTGAAGAAAATTCAGATAAGGATGTGGATTGAAGCCCTCGGTGTACCACAGAGGTATTTCGGCACGTCTTACAGCTCTCGTCATACAACGCATAATGTCAAGATGTGAAACATATTTGACTCTGCCTGTTTTGCTGAACCATATTCTAACACATCGCATCGCACTTACCTCCGTTTATCTTTGCTGCTCCGCATGCCGAACATTTTTCACGGCACTGAGGAGTTGTCACAGCTTCATGGGCTTTTCTGTTTTCATTTTCGAGATATTCTCTGCGGATACCGTAATCAAGATGATCCCAGGGCAGAACCTCCGAAAATTCACGCTTTCTTGAAGCATAGAAGCCCGGATCAATACCGCACTCCTCAAAAGTTTCCATCCATGTATCGAACTTGAAATGATCGTCCCAGCTGTCAAACTTACAGCCCTTCTGCCATGCCTTATAAATGACCTCGCCCAGCCTTCTGTCACCACGGGCAAAAACGCCCTCAAGAAAACTGATGGGTATCTTATGAAATTTAAGAGTGATCTTCTTTGTTTTAACCGATTCCGTCAGATGCTCCTGCTTTGCCTTGAGCATTTCGGGAGTGTCCTGAGCTTCCCACTGGAAAGGTGTAAAGGGCTTCGGAACAAAGGAAGATGCACTTACGCTGACATTGACACCCTTACCGTAAGGCTTGTCCGGATTGCGGTAGAATGTATCAACGACTTTCTGAGCAAGATCAGCTATTCCCTCAACATCTTCCGTTGTTTCTGTGGGAAGCCCCAGCATAAAATAGAGCTTTACGGCACACCAGCCGCCGGAAAATGCCTTTCGGGAGGTTTCCAGAACTTCATCTTCGGTGACATTCTTATTGATAACGTCACGAAGACGCTGAGTACCTGCTTCAGGTGCAAATGTAAGCCCGCTGCGACGTACTTCATTAAGCTTTTTTATCAGCTCCTCGGGAAAATTATCCGCACGAAGCGACGGCAATGCGATATTTATCTTGTCATCTGTCGCCCAGCTGAGCAATTCGGTAAGCAGTTCGGGCAGCTTAGAATAGTCACTGCTGGAAAGTGAGCAAAGGGAAATTTCATCATAGCCCGTTGCGGAGCATATCTTTTTGCAGTCCTCATTGATAACTTCGGGAGATTTTTCTCTGACAGGTCTGTTAAGGAAGCATGCCTGACAGAAACGACAGCCTCTTGTACAGCCTCTGAATATCTCGGTAACCGTTCTGTCGTGAACGATATCAATAAAAGGTACGACGAAATTATCGGGATAGAATACATTATCCATGTCGCTGACAATTCGTTTTGTCACCTTTGCAGGTGCATCACCCTCCGGTGTAACAGCTCTGACTGTTCCGTCTTCATTATAAGAAACATCATAAAGCGACGGCACATATATACCCTGTATCTGTGATATCTTCTTAAGATATTCCTGCTTGCTCTCACCGTTCTTCTTGCACTCCTTCAGAACGTCAAGAACATCGTTCATCATTTCCTCACCGTCACCGAGCTGGAAGAAATCAACGAAATCAGCCAGAGGTTCGGGATTGCAGGCACAAGCACCGCCTGCCATGATGATCGGTGTAAGCTCAGTTCTGTCCCTGGCAAGAACGGGAAGCCCCGCAAGGTCAATCATGTTAAGCATATTCGTATAACTCAACTCATAAGAAAGAGAAAAACCGATGGCATCGAAATCCTTGATATAATCGCCGCTTTCAAGTGCAAACAGAGGAATATTACGCTCCCTCATAAGCTCTTCCATATCAACGTCGGGAGCAAAAACACGCTCGCACCAAGCATCGCCCCTTGCATTGATAACAGAATAAAGTATCTTCATGCCTAAATTTGACATACCTATCTCATAAGTATCGGGGAAACAAAAGGCATATCTGAGATCAACACTGTCCTTATCTTTTATTACCTCGTTCAGCTCACCGCCTGTATATCTGGCAGGCTTCTGAACAAGACCGAGTATTTTTTCAACTTCTCTTTTCATCGGAACACATCCCAATAATTTTATCAACTTATTATACTATCTACATCAGAAAAAATCAAGACTTCAGAATACCGAATACTATCATTCCCACAAGACTCAGCACAAAAAAAACAAAGGATGTGTTTACTATATCAAATATAAGTGTGACAACCAGAACCGCAATAAGCATGACTGCAACGGCGATCTCGGTCACGGAAGCGATCTCAGCAGCTTTCTGCTCATCAAGAAATCTCAGCAGCATACAATTTATTGCTCTGCCGCCGTCAAGCATTCTGACAGGCAGCATATTGATAAGAAAAAGCCCCGTATTAATGTTAAAAGGCAGAACAAAAATATCATACCGTGTTTTCAATGCACCGAAAAAAAGTGCAAATGTAAGGTTTACCAACGGACCGCAAAGAGCCGTTATGCATTCACTTTCATAGGACATGGACACCGTTTTTTTATCTATCCTTATCCCCATTACGTCAAGAGATATCTCTTTGATTTTACAGCCTGCAAACTTCATCGGTATAATATGTCCCAGCTCATGCAGCGAAGCAAACAGAACTGCACAAAGGTAATTAAGCCACATGTCACCCGAGAGAAAATATGCCGCCAATGCAAAAAACGGAAATCGGGGATTAATACGAACCTTACCTGTTTTATGCTTCATCGGAAAACAGCACATATCCCGGATCTACCCTGATATTGTCCTTTCTCATTTCAAAATGAAGATGGTTTCCCGTCGAATCCCCTGTTGACCCGACCTGTGCGATCTTATCTCCACGCTTGATCTCATCACCCGTCTTTACACACAGCTTTGAGCAATGGGCATAGATCGTAACAAAATTATCCTCATGAGCTATCTTTACATAATAGCCGTAGCTGTTGTCATAAGAAGCATCTGCAACCGTGCCGTCTGCCGCCGCATATACGGAAGTGCCGTAATCTGCCGCCATGTCTATACCTGTATGTATGCCCGCATTACCCGAAATCGGACTTATACGGTAGCCGAAAAGAGATGTTATCTCATAATTTTTCAAAGGAACGGAAAAAGGAAAATCAACGGTGTAAGAATCAAAGCAAATCCCCTCAAGAGTATCAAGAGAAGTAAATTCAATGTCAGCACCGCCGCCTGCTTTTACAGTTTCGGATTCTTCCTGTCCGGTCTCTTCCGGAGCCTCCCGCATCACCTGTTCCCCATCTTCCGAAAACACTGCTGAATATTCTCTTATACTTCTGAATGCCTCAGCGGCATCCCGAGCGGAAAAATCACCTGTCATCAGCTTTGCGTACTCAATTTTTAAAGCTTCGGCAAATTTCCCTGACGATCTTGCAGAAATAAAAAGCAATGCGATAATAACAGCACAAACTATCGACTGAACTATCATCACATTGGTAAAATAATCTTTTTTTGTCTTTTCCTTGTCCGTCTTTATCATAGTTATACACCTCTTTTTGATAATGTATATGATAAAAGATGTATTTTTATACTTTTTTTGAAATTAACTATTGACAAAGATTACAAACTGCTTTATAATGTGCATGTGGAATTAATCAAACACAATATATAGTTTTCAATCAGATCATCCTCTTATCATATAAAACAATCCTTGAGAAAACAACAGACGGACGTAAAATTCCGTCTGTTGTTTTTTACTTTACAGAAAACTGCGTTTCCGTAAAGCAAAAAAAATTATATGTCCCGCCGATTTGTCCTACGGGCACGGCGATGGACGAATCGAAAAACGGTCACCGAAGGTGTACGGCGACCGTTTTTTTTGCACTTCCTTCAGTTAAATCAGAATTTATCAATGAACAATTTACAATTTACAATGTACAATGATTTACAAAAAAAACGCCTGCATCACTACATCTGCACGATTGTAAATTGTACATTATACATTGTTATTTGTTTCGACAAACTATTGTTCAGCCGTTGCTCCAGAACTTTCTGTCAAGGCTTCTGTACTGTATAGCCTCTGCAACGTGCTTTATGTCTATATTTTCGCTTCCGTCAAGATCTGCGATTGTTCGTGCCACACGAAGAACTTTATCGTAAGCTCTTGCAGAAAGCCCCAGCTTATCAAAGGAGTTTTTGAGCATCTGAGCCGCATTATCCGTAAGCACGCAGAATTTTCTTGTCATTTCCGCTGTCATGTGTGCATTAGATTTGATATCCGTACCCTCAAAACGCCGAGTCTGAATATTTCTTGCCGTGTTTACTCTCGCTTTTATCTCAGCGGAGGTCTCACCCTTTTCTTTATCGGAAAGCTCGTCAAAGCTGACCTGCGGAACTTCTATATGTATATCAAGTCTGTCAAGAAGGGGTCCCGATACTTTTGCAAGATATCTTGCGGCAGCACCGTTAGGACAGGTACATTTTCTCGTAGGATGTCCGAAATATCCGCAGGGGCACGGATTCATGGCACATACCAGCATCACCGAGCAGGGATATGTCAGCGTACCCGCAACTCTTGAAATCGAAACTTTACCGTCCTCTATGGGCTGTCGGAGCGATTCCATTGCATTCCTCGAAAATTCGGGCAATTCATCAAGAAACAGAACACCGTTATGGGCAAGAGATATCTCACCCGGTTTAGGTATTGAACCGCCGCCGGAAAGTCCGGGAGCTGAAACGGTGTGATGCGGAGATCTGAACGGCCGCTGACGTATAAGAGGAATATCTTTCGGCAACTGACCTGCAACGGAAAATATCTTTGTTGTTTCAAGGGACTCCTCAAAGGTCATATCGGGAAGGATCGACGGGATACGCTTCGCAAGCATACTTTTACCCGATCCGGGCGGGCCGATCATCATTATATTGTGTCCGCCGGCAGCAGCTATCTCCAAAGCACGTTTTGCCTGATACTGTCCCTTAACATCTGAAAAATCAGCAGTATATGCAACCTCTTTTTCTTCACTGAAGCCCTGAAAAACAGTTTTTTCCATCAAGGTCTGACCTGTCAGATGAAGTATGAGCTCTTTTACATTTTTTACGGCGTATATTTCAATTCCTTCCACAACGGAAGCCTCGGCTTGATTATCTTTAGGAATAAAAATACGCTTTACGCCGTTATTTCTCGCTTCAATTACCATGGGAAGAACACCGTTTACATGATGAACCTCGCCCCCAAGCGACAGCTCACCTAAAAACGCACACCCCTCAAGACTGCATACAAGCTGTCTTGAGGCAGTCATAAGTGCAACAAGTATGGGAAGGTCATAAATAGGCCCTTCTTTGCGTATATCTGCAGGTGCAAGGTTGACGGTAATATGCACCTGCGGAAAATCATAACCGCTGTTTTTCATTGCGGCACGTACACGTTCCCTTGATTCGGAAACTGCCGTATCAGGCAGACCGACAATATCAAATTTTGATTTTCCCATAGCAATATCCGCTTCAATATCCACCATGTATGAGTGCATTCCGAGAACACCCACACTCGTTACCGTTGCAAACATTTTCACACCAACCCCGCTATGAACATTTGTTTTGATAAAATTTTACTATACAATAATCCATTTGTCAATAAAAAAAATCAAATAAATTCATAAAAAATATTTGCAATTGCAATAAAATAGTATATAATATTAAATGAATAAATTTATAAAAAGGAATGATTATCTGTGGCTGATTACAATTTCATGTACGAATACTGGCTTAAAAACGCAACGAAAGATCCTGACCTTATCGAAGAACTGGAATCTGTCAGAGGCAAAGACGACGAGATCCTCGACAGATTCTACAGAAGTCTTGAATTCGGTACGGGCGGTCTCAGAGGTGTTATCGGTGCCGGAACAAACAGAATGAACATATACACTGTTGCACAGGCTACTCAGGGTCTTGCAAACTATCTGAACGAGGCTTTTGAAGAGCCTTCCGTTGCGATCGGTTATGACTCACGAATCAAATCCGATCTTTTTGCAAAGACTGCGGCAGGCGTTCTTGCGGCAAACGGCATAAAAGTCTATATTTATGACGAGCTTATGCCCACTCCCATGATATCTTACGCTGTTATCAGACTCCACTGCAGTTCGGGTATCGTTCTTACTGCAAGCCACAACCCCTCTAAATATAACGGCTACAAGTGCTATGATTCAAAAGGCTATCAGATGACTGATGAAGCAGCAAAGAGAACCTATGAATACATCAGTCAGGTCGATATTTTCAACGATGTCAAGATCATGGACTTTGACGATGCTCTTGCAGAGGATATGATCGATTTCATCGAGGACTGGCTCATTGATGATTTCTACAACGACGTACTTTCACGTCAGATCGAAAAGGGTATCTGCAAAAAGGCTGACCTTAAGGTAATATATTCACCTCTTAACGGTACAGGCAACAAGCCCGTAAAGACTATACTTAAAAAGATGGGTGTCAAGGATCTTAAGATAGTTCTCAGCCAGGAAAAACCCGACGGAACATTCCCCACCTGTCCTTTCCCCAATCCCGAGATCAAGCAGGTCTTTGAGGAAGGCATGAAGATGACAGAGGAATTTCCCGCTGACATTATGCTTGCAACTGACCCCGACTGTGACCGTGTAGGTATCGCAGTCCGTCACAACGGTGAATATCAGCTCATGACAGGTAACGAAGTGGGCTGTATGCTTACAGAATATATTCTTTCAAGAAGACAGGCTCACGGCGAGCTTCCCGAAAACGCAGCAGTTGTAAAGACTATCGTTACTTCCGAGCTTATCAGAGCTATCGCAAAGGATTACGGTGCTGAGATATTCGATCTTCTTACAGGCTTCAAGTATATCGGCGAGCTTATTGAGCAGCTCAAGGATAAGGGTGAAGAAGACCGCTTTGAGATCGGTATGGAAGAAAGCTACGGCTACCTTACAGGCACTCACGTAAGAGAGAAGGACGCCGTTAACGGTGCAATGATAATCATTGAAATGGCAGCATATTACAAGACACAGGGCAAGACTCTTGTTGACGTTATGAACTCTCTTTACGAAAAATACGGAATGTATCTTAACACTCTTCTCAACTTCGGCTTTGAAGGTGCAGACGGCATGCAGAAAATGAGCGGCATGATGTCCGATATGCGTTCAAATCCCCCCAAGGAGATCGGCGGTCTGCCCGTAATTAAGGTTGCCGACTATCTGACAAGTGTTGCAACAGACACAGTTACAGGCGAAAAGGAAGATATTACTCTTCCCAAATCAAATGTACTTTCCTACTCTCTTCCCGACGACAACAAGGTCATTATCAGACCTTCTGGAACCGAGCCGAAGATCAAAATTTATATCACATCCCATGCGGATACAAGAGAGAACGCTGAAAAACAGACAGACGTATTTGCAGACAGCATAAAAGCTGTAATGGGAATCGAAGGATAAGGAATCAGATGAACAAGAAATTCACTAAAGTTTTATCAATAATAATGGCTGTTCTTATGGGGCTGAGCTGTGTGTCGGTTCTTATATACGTAATAGCCGCAGCGATAGTATAATGGATAACATTTTTACAGGAACAGAGTTATTATGCCCTGCAGGCAGTTTTGAAAGTCTCAGAACTGCCCTGCACTTCGGTGCAGATGCCGTATATTGCGGCGGTCCGTTCATGCAATTGAGGGCTGAAAACGCAGGTTTTTCACAGGATGATATCATAAAGGCAACTCAGCTTACTCACTCACTTGGCAAAAAGATCTATATAACAGTCAACTGCTTTGCAACAAACGGCGAGATAGACCGTCTTGCGGACTATGCGAAATTCCTTTATGAAGCAAACGTTGACGGTGTTATCGTATCCGACTTAGGCTCGGTGGTCACGATCAAAAATGCCGCCCCCGACCTGCCTGTACATATCAGCACACAGGCTAATATTCAGAATTACAAAACTGCTGAGGTCTTTTATAACATGGGTGCTCAGAGAGTCGTGCTCGGCAGAGAAATGACACTTGAAGAGATAGCACAGCTTAGGCAGAAAACACCGAAAGACCTTGAGATCGAGGCTTTTGTTCACGGTGCAATGTGCATGTCCTATTCAGGCAGATGTCTTATCAGCTCTTATCTTACAGGCAAAAGCGGGAATCACGGCGATTGCACCCAGCCCTGCAGATGGATGTACAATATAGTTGAGGAAAAGCGTCCCGACCAGCATTTTACCGTCATTGAGGAAAACGGTTCTTCCGCAATTCTCAGCTCCCACGACCTCTGCTGTATTGATTTTCTTGATGAGATAGCTAAAGCAGGCGTAATATCCTTCAAGATAGAAGGACGAATGAAATCGCCTTACTATGTTGCAACCGTTACAAACGCTTACAGACAGCGTATCAACTCAACTGCAAGTATGGAAACGCTTCATCATGAGCTTGAATGTGCAAGCCACCGTCCCTATTCAACAGGCTTCTACTACGGTGCACTCAGATACGATCACAATAACGACGGACTTTACAGACAAAGCTGTAAATTTATCGGAATCGTTCAGAGCGAAGACAAGGACTGCCGATATTCAGTCCAGATGAGAAACAAATTCTCCGTTGGTGACACGCTGGAAGTTCTCTCACCTTATTCATCGGGTCAGAGCTTCACCGTCACAAGCATTATTGACAAAAACGGCAATGACAGAGAATCGGCTCATATTCCGCAGGAGATACTGAGCGTTGCATGCCCGATAAAGCTTCATGAAGGCGATATTTTAAGAAAAAGATTATAATTTTCAAAAAAAAAGAAAGTACGGAACTCCATACGGAACTCCGTACTTTTTTTATTTAAGCTCTGTTTTTTATATTCAGAATGTATCGACTCTTCCTGCGACACGAAGAATTTTTCTTGCATCTGAAGCGGCAACCTTGCTGTCCGAGTCAACATCTGCCGAAAGCAAAGCTGCGGCAGAAAGCACTTCAAGATTTGCCGAGGATCTCAACGCAAGTCTTGCATCGGCAGCAGAAACCTTTCCGTCACAGTCAACATCGCCTTTAACGGAAACACAAACTGTATCTACAGGCTCATATTGCTGTGTCTGAGTATTAAGTCTGACAAGGATAAGGTAACAACCGGTTGCAACAAGATCATCCGCCGTCAGTTGTTTTTCAACCTCGTAATCGGTCACGATTATATGACCGGGATAATTGAACTGAAGCAAAAGCTCAGTCACAACAGTTCCTGCAGCTATATTTACTACATAAGTTCTTGAATCATTAAACGAAACATCCGCATCATTGACAAGTGTAAGAAGCTTTATGTCATCGGGAAGCTCCTCGGTAATCATGGGAATATCAGCTGAGAATGTTTCACCGCAAACTGTACAGATACCCTGTTTTATGCCTGTAGTAACCGGCGTTGCATCTTTTATGACCGTCCATTCAAACGATGTATGTCCCGGAGCTTCGATTTCTTCAGTATCTTCATATCCGCAAACTGCACATATGCGTGCTTTTATGCCTGCTGTTGCACAATAAGGCTCAGAAGAAACATACCAGCCGTTGCTGTCCGTGTTTTCATCTGCCAACCATATATGTCCTGTGGGATCGATCGGTGACACTTCACTGTAGGAACACACAGAGCAGGTATGAGTCTGTTCACCGTTCTGCGAGCAAGTGGGATTTGAGTTAACTGTCCATTCACCCCATGAGTGACCGCCGGAGACTGTAACACTGTCTTCTTTTTCACCGCAGACAGTACATGTTCTGCTTTTCAATTCATCTGTTGTACATGAAAGCTCGCTGAGAACTATCCAGCCACTCCATGAATGACCGTTTGCCGGTATCGACTGAGCTTCTGTTGCATTACATCTTATACATCTTCTGTATTTTTCACCGCCGCTCGTACAATCCGGCTCAACAGTAATTATCCAGTCGCAATAGTCATGCTCACATTCATCAATAAGCTCATATCCGATGGAATTGTTTGATGCCCATTGCATTGCGACGGAGTCGGAATAACAGTAGACCTTAAAGCTCTCCATTCTGCCGTTATTTGTGTATCCTATGGCAGATGTGCCTATACTTATAACCGATTCGGGTACGGAAATATACTCCAGTTCATTACACTTATAGAATGCATAAAGTCCGATATAATATAATCCTTCGGGAAGCACGACACTTTCCACAAGTGTTTCACTGAAAGCATAATTCGCTATACATCTTATGCCGTCCGGAATCACAACATCAACGTCTGTGCCGGTATACTCATAAGCTACCTTGCCCAGAGTCAGCAGACCTGCCGGCTGCTCCTTATACCATGCTGTACCGAAAAAAGCATATCTGTCAACTGACTGAACCGAGTCAAGCAGGTTGATAAATTCAAGAGAAGTACAGTTTCTGAAAGCCGCATAGCCTATTTTAGTTGAAGGAATAGTAATACTGTTCAGTGCCGTACAGCCCTCAAAAGCATAATAACCTATTGCCGTTGATGCGGAAGCAATCGTTACGGAGGTAAGAGAAACACAGCCTGCAAAAGCAGAATCACCGATCGATGTAACAGAAGCGGGGATCACAACACTCTGCAAGGACGAGCAATTTTTAAAAGCCTCTTTCATAACCTTGAGAACGTTTGATGAAATGACTGCAGTTTTTATCGTACTGTTATCTTCAAATGCGGATGCACTTATTTCAACGACCGTTCTTCCGTCAAGAATGTCGGGAATCGTAATATTTTCCTGAGTACCGGTATAGCCCGTTATACGGACACTCATACTTCCTGATATAACTTCATAGCGGAATGATGAACTTTCAGCCGAATATGACGGTATATACAATGCAGATAACATCAGCACCGCCATTACAACGGCAAGAATTCTTTTTCCAAAGCTTTTCTTCAATTTTTCATCTCCCTTTCAGCCGAAAAAATCATCTTGTCATATCTTTGCAAGTGCCTGCTTAATATCAGCAATAATGTCATCGGCATTTTCAATACCCACGGAAAATCTTACAAGATCGGGGGAAACACCGCATTCAACAAGCTCAGAATCGCTGAGCTGTCTGTGAGTTGATGAAGCAGGATGAAGCACACAGGTTCTTGCATCGGCTACGTGAGTTACGATAGCTGCAAGCTCAAGTGAATTCATGAACTTTTCTGCCGCTTCTCTGCCGCCCTTGACACCGAATGATACAACGCCGCAAGTACCGTTGGGCATGTACTTCTTTGCAAGCTCATAGTATTTATTTGAAGGAAGACCGGGGTAATTTACCCACGCGATCTTATCGTTGGTTTCAAGATATTCGGCAATCTTCTGAGCATTGGAGCAATGTCTTTCCATGCGAAGAGCAAGCGTTTCAAGACCCAGATTGAGATAGAATGAATTCTGGGGAGAAGGCGTTGAGCCGTAATCACGCAGAAGCTGAGCTACGATCTTTGTTACATAGCCTGCCTTGCCGAAATCACGGGTATAGACCGCACCGTGATAGCTTTCATCGGGAGTTGTAAGACCGGGGAACTTGTCATTCTGCTCCCAGTCGAAATTGCCGCTGTCGATAACTGCTCCGCCGATGGTTGATGCATGACCCTCCATGTATTTTGTTGTTGAATGGGTTACTATATCAGCACCGAACTCAAAGGGACGGCAATTAATGGGTGTGGGGAATGTATTATCAATAATAAGCGGAACTCCGTGAGCATGGGCAAGCTTTGCAAATTTCTCAATATCAAGAACGTCGAGAGACGGATTTGCGATGGTTTCACCGAAAACAGCCTTTGTATTGGGCTTAAATGCGGCATTAAGCTCCTCTTCGCTTGCGTTGGGATCGACAAAAGTTACGTCAATGCCGATCTTCCTCATTGTGACGTTGAAAAGATTGAATGTACCGCCGTAAATGGTTGCGGCACTGACAAAATGGTCACCTGCACCTAAAATATTGATAAGTGAAAAGAAGTTAGCAGCCTGTCCCGAGGAAGTCAGAACACCTGCAACACCGCCTTCAAGCTCAGTGATCTTCTGAGCGACCATATCGTTTGTGGGGTTTGCAAGACGGGTATACATATATCCGGGTTCAAGATCAAACAGCTTTGCCATATCGGCACTTGTATCATATTTATATGTGGTGCTCTGATATATGGGAAGCACTCTGGGCTCACCGCTTTTGGGTTTCCAACCCGACTGTACGCATTTTGTATCAATTTTGTAATCTGCCATATTTCTCTTCTCCTTATTTATCAAGAAAATATTTCATAAGCTGAACACCGCTGTCAAAATAAACGCCGCTGTCTTTAGCAGTCTGTTCCGTAACGGTGTCAACGCCCTGTTTTTCGTCTTTTTTGTGATAGATCATAAAGGGAACGGGATCTCTTGCATGAGTCATGGTAACTATGGGTGTGGGGTGATCGGGAAGGATCATGATCTTATAGTCATCATATTTTTCAAGCTCTTCAATAACAACGGGGAGAACCTTTTCATCAATGATCTCAATAGCCTTTACTTTATTTTCGGGCTCGTGTCTGTGACCGCATTCATCGGTTGCTTCAATGTGAATATACACAAAATCCTGACCGTTTCTGAATTCTTCAACTGCCGCCTGAGCTTTACCCTCAAAATTGGTGTCAATATAGCCTGTTGCACCCTCAACTTCGGGTGTATTCATCTTTGCACAGCCGCCGATTCCCTTAAGCAGGTCAACTGCGGAGATAATACTGCCTTTAAGACCGAATTTATCCTCAAAAGCCTCAAGAGAGGGCTTTGTACCTTCACCCCAGAGCCATATCGAGTTTGCAGGACGCTTACCCTCGGCAATTCTTCTCTTATTAACGGGATGATCTTTCAGAAGCACATAGCTTTCCTTCATCATGGAGATAAGCTCTTTTGCATTTTCACTTTTCGAGAGATACTCACCGATAACTCTGCCCGAAATATCGTGAGGCGGTGTCATATCACCCAGCTCTGTGGTTCCGCCGTGCCATACAAGACAATGGCGGTAGGAAACGCCGTTATAGAATTTATAGATATCGTTACCGAAATGCTCTTCCACTGTTTTTATTATCTCAGCCGCATCTTCGGAAGATATATCACCTGCGGAATAGTCCAACATAGTCTTATCCTCGTAATTTTCCTCATCGGAAAGAGTGACGACATTGCAACGCATGGTAACATCATCATCATTAAGCTCAACACCGATGCTGACAGCTTCAAGAGGCGATCTGCCTGTATAACACTGCTCTGCATCATAACCGAGTGCACTTAAATTTGCAACATCACTGCCGGGCTTAAGAGAATCGGCAACAGTTTTAACAATGCCTACAACACCTTTTTTGCCCAAAGCATCAAAATTGGGCTTAACGGCAACTTCCATCGGAGTCTTTCCGTCAAGCTCGGGAACGGGATAATCCGCCATGCCGTCATAAAGAACAACAAGATATTTCAAAACAATTCATCTCCGAAAAACATAATTTCAGTTTATTATAACACACATGTATTTATTAATCAAGTAAAATAAAACAGAATTTGTCGAGGTCTTATAATGTACAATTTACAATGTACAATTTACAATGTACAATGATTAGAAAAAACTGCTACAAATGCACAATTGTGAATTGCACATCATACATTGTTAATTGGTTCGGCAAATTATTATTTACCATCCCGACAAATTACCATCCCGACAAACCTTTTCTCTGCAATGCACCTATTACTTTCTCACGAAGCTGGGGATATTCCCTGTTGAGCTGACGTACAAGCTCCTTGGTTTTTTCCCTTTCACTGGTGTGATCCATGGGACATTTACTCTTGACAATCGGCAAGTTATTTTGCTTTACAGCCCCCGCTACAACAGCCTCTGTAGCCAAAACCATAGGTCTTATCATGTAAAGGTTTTTCCTTGACAAATATGTAACGGGACAAAAACTGTCAAGGTTTCCGCCTTTCAGCAGATTCATAAAAAATGTCTCAACGGCATCGTCCGTATGATGTCCCAGAGCTATTTTATTGCAGTTATTTTCCAGTGCAATATCATGAAGAATGCCACGCCGCATCTTGGCACAGAGCGAGCATGGGTTACTCTCCTTCCGTATATTAAAAATAATATCGGCAAGCTGAGTACGTTTTATCACATACGGCACGTCGATTTTGCGGCAAAGCTCCTCAAGAGCTGAATAATCCGTATCGGAATTGTCAAACCTCATATCAGCGGTTATTGCCACAAGCTCATATTTTTTCGGATAGAATCTTCGCATTTCAGCCAATGCGACGAGCAGTGCGACCGAGTCCTTGCCGCCCGAAAGTCCGACGGCGATCCGATCCCCGTCTTCTATCATATTGTATTTTTCCATTGCCGCTCTCATACGGCTCATAAGTTTTTGCATAGTATCATCTCTTTCGTATGTAATTATATAAAATTTTTTTCGGTTTGTAAATATCTGTTTTTTGGATTTTTTATACCGAATCATAACAAACTTTTACAAAAAATCACATTTATTAAGTCTGAATATACACTTTTTGTACAAAAAATTAAATTTGATTATTGACAAACACTGTGTTGTATGCTAAAATTAATTAAAATTAAACAGCATTTACATGAGGGAGTAGTTTGCACAATCTTTTTGTGTTTCGCCGCCAACATGCATAGTCCCTGTCGGGACTTGGCTCGAATTAAAAAACCAGACTTGTGTACAGTAGTCTTCTTTATTACTGTACATGAGTCTTTTTTCTTGTGTAAAAGCTGAAAAATTATTCTTTATTTTCTTCAGAAAGGGGAAAAAACAATGAATTTCTACAGAGAAGAAGTCGATACCGTACTTAATGAAGTCGGCAGTTCTCACCAAGGTCTGACATCAGCCGAAGCCGAAAAAAGGCTTGAAGCAAACGGCAAAAACAAGCTGAAACAAGCTCCCAAGGATTCACTCCTTAAAAGATTTTTTGCCCAGCTTACCGATCCCATGATCATTATCCTCCTTGCAGCGGCGGCGATCTCAGCAGTTCTGGCAATTTTTGAACATGAATTCCCTTCAGACGTTATCATCATTCTCGCAGTTGTTCTTATCAATGCAGTTCTCGGCGTTTATCAGGAAAGCAAAGCTGAAAAAGCCATAGAGGCCCTACAGGAAATGAGTGCGGCAACGACGAAAACCCTGCGTGACGGCAATGTTGTCCATGTCAAGAGTGAAGATCTGGTTGTCGGTGACGTTATCGTGCTTGAAGCCGGAGACTCCATTCCTGCAGACTGCCGTATCATCGAATGTGCAAGCATGAAGATAGAAGAAGCAGCACTTACCGGTGAATCAGTACCTGTTACAAAGATGCTTGAGATCATCAACGGCAAAAAGGACGAAGCTGTACCTCTCGGTGACCGCAAAAACATGGCATACATGGGTTCAACACTCGTTTACGGCCGTGGTAAAGCTGTTGTAGTTGCAACAGGTATGGACACTGAAATGGGTAAGATCGCAGATGCAATCGCAACTGCAGAAGACGGCGAAACTCCCCTTCAGAAAAAGCTTTCACAGCTCAGTAAGATACTCACATACCTTGTTCTCGGTATCAGTGTTTTCATTTTTGCATTCCAGATCGTCAAGAACATTATTGCAGGCAATACAGTAGATTTCAGCATCGTTCTCGAATTCTTCATGGTTGCGGTCTCACTTGCCGTTGCTGCCATTCCCGAAGGTCTTGCGGCTGTTGTTACCATCGTTCTTTCAATGGGTGTTACCACAATGTCCAAAAAGAACGCTATCATCAGAAAGCTTACCGCAGTTGAAACTCTCGGCTGTGCTCAGATAATCTGTTCAGACAAAACAGGTACTCTTACTCAGAACGTTATGACGGTTGTTGATTCTTTCTGTGAGGACGAAAAGAATCTTGCAACAATGATGGCACTTTGTACAGACGTTACCGTTAACGGTGACGGCACTGTTACAGGCGAACCCACAGAAGCAGCACTTGTCAATTTCGCTCTCAAAGCAGGTCTTAACAAAAATGACCTTGCAGAAAAAATGCCCCGTATCGGCGAAGCTCCCTTTGATTCGGGCAGAAAGATGATGTCAACCGTTCACACCACGGCAAACGGCATCGTTCAGTTTACAAAAGGTGCTCCCGACATAGTTATAGGAAAATGTAAATATGCTCAGTTCGAGGGCAAGATCGTTCCCATGAGCGATGAGATAAAGGCAAAAATTGCATCAGAGAACAAGAGAATGGCTGACAAGGCTCTCCGAGTTCTTGCATGTGCAATGAAAAAATACCCCGAAGCTCCCGCTTCTTATGAGCCCGAAGCTCTTGAAAACGATATGGTCTTCGTCGGTCTTACAGGCATGATCGATCCTGTACGTCCCGAAGTTAAAGACGCTATTGATGAATGCCGCAGTGCAGGTATCACTCCTATCATGATAACAGGCGACCATAAGGATACTGCCGTTGCCATTGCAAAAGAGCTCGGTATCATCACAGACGAAAAGAACGCTATGACAGGTGCTGATCTTGAAAAGCTCAGCGATGAAGAGTTTGACAATATCGTTGAAAACGTATTTGTATATGCCCGTGTTCAGCCTGAGCACAAAACAAGAATAGTCAACGCATGGAAGAAGAAGGGCTATGTTACAGCCATGACAGGTGACGGCGTTAACGATGCTCCCTCTATCAAGAGTGCCGATATCGGCGTAGGTATGGGTATCACAGGTACAGACGTTACAAAGAACGTTGCCGACATGGTTCTTGCAGACGATAACTTTGCAACAATCGTTTCAGCCGTCGGCGAAGGCAGAAGGATCTACGACAATATCCGTAAAGCTATCCAGTTCCTTTTAGGCTCAAACCTTTCGGAGGTTCTCTCGATTTTCTTCGCTACACTTTTAGGCTTCACCATTCTTGAAGCTCCCCATCTTCTGTGGATAAACCTTGTTACAGACTGTTTCCCTGCACTTGCACTCGGCGTTGAGAAGCCCGAAAGCGACATTATGAGAAGAAAGCCCAGAAGTGCAAAAGCAGGCGTTTTCTCAGGCGGTCTCGGTGTTGACTGTGTATATCAGGGTGCATTGGTTACAGTCCTTACCCTTGTTGCATACTTCATAGGCGTAAACTGGGGACTTCCCTCATCTGAATGGTTATTTACAAACATCAGTCTTTCAGATACTCTGATGCATTCAAGAGCTCTGACAGGTACAACAATGGCATTCCTTACAATGTCAATGTGTGAGATCTTCCATTCACTCAACCTTCGTTCACAGCGTGGTTCCGTAATAAAAATGATGTTCAAGGGCAGCTTCAATATACCTCTCTTCGGCTCAATGCTTGCAGCTCTTATTCTGACAACCGTTGTTATCGAAGTACCTTTCCTTGCATCTGCTTTTGATTTCGTACAGCTCGACCTTGCTCACTACGGCGTTGCAATGGGACTTGCAATATGCATCATCCCCATCGTTGAGATCATCAAAGCATTCCAGAGACTTGCAAACAAAAACAAAGCATAAATTTTAATACAGATAATGCAGTCGGATTTTTCTTCGGCTGCATTTTTTTGTTTTAAGCTATTGAAAAAAAATCTTTTTCATGTATAATATAATTGGTTTTGTATGAAGAAAATAAGGAGGGATATCATGGCGACAAAATATTCTGTTTCTTTAGAGAAGATAATCAAGGATAACGGCTACGAAGTGCTGTACACTCCGAAAAAGCCGTCAGATATATATATTTCTTCAAAGGAAATTATCCGTCCGGGACTGATACTTGCAGGCTATGAAGATTATTTCGACCCCGAAAGAATACAGCTTCTCGGTCTTACGGAGATAGGATATCTCAACGGTCTGTCTGTTTCTCAGCGTCAGCAGTGTCTTGACAGGTACATGGCGACACATCCCGTTGCCATCGTTATCACAAGAAATCTTGAACCTGTTGAAGGGCTTCTTAAAACTGCAGAAAAATATGAGGTTCCCGTGCTGAGAACGAGCGACTCCACTTCAGGCAACATGTCAACCGTCATTTCTTATCTGGGTGTTGAGCTTGCTGAAAGAATTACCCGTCACGGTGTTCTTGTTGAAGTTCTCGGTGAAGGTGTGCTTATCGTCGGTGACAGCGGTGTCGGTAAAAGTGAAACTGCCGTCGAGCTTATAAAGAGAGGTCACCGTCTTATTGCAGACGATGCGGTGGAAATAAGAAAAGTTTCCACAAAAACGGTGGTCGGTCAGGCTCCCGATAATATCAGACATTTCATCGAAGTAAGAGGTGTCGGTATAATCAATGCCCGTCGTCTTTTCGGTCTTGAATCGGTCAAGCTTTCGGAAAAGATCGACATGGTAATAAGACTTGAACCCTGGGATTCCTCAAAAGTCTATGACAGAATGGGACTTGAGGAAAACTATATCAACATCATGGGCATCAAAGTACCTGCAACGGTCGTTCCCGTCACACCAGGACGAAACCTTGCGGTCATTATTGAAACTGCCGCAATTGCCAACCGTCAGAAAAAGATGGGCTACAACGCCGCACAGGAGCTTATGGGAAGCCTGGGCATGGACGGTTTTGAGCCTGTAAAACAGGAGATCGAAGTGTGGGACAACACACACGAAAACGGAGAATATTTTTAATTAAGTAATTTATTTTTAACGGAGGACATAAAATATGTACAGAATAGGTGTTGACCTCGGCGGTACGAATATCGTTTCCGCAGTAGTTGATGAAAACAACAAGATCGTAGCCCGTGCTACAGAAAAGACAAACGCACCCAGACCCGCTGAAGAGATCTTTGATGATATCGCAAAGACTATCAGAAATGCAGTTGCAAATGCAGGTCTTAAGATGGATGATATCGCATCTATCGGTGTCGGTACTCCCGGTTCAGTCAACAAGGAAAAGGGACTTATCGAGTTTGCAAACAACCTCGGCTTCGACAATGTGCCTGCTTATGAGCTTCTCAGCACACGTACAGGCTGCAGCAACGTTTATTTTGACAATGATGCAAACTGTGCCGCTCTCGGCGAGGCTGTTGCAGGTGCAGGCAAGGGCGTTAAGAATTTTGTTGCTATTACTCTCGGTACAGGTGTAGGCAGCGGTATCGTTGTTGACGGAAAGCTTGTTACAGGTGTCAACTACGCCGCAGGTGAAATGGGTCACACCGTTATCGTTTACAACGGCGAACAGTGTAACTGCGGAAGAAAGGGCTGTTGGGAGCGTTATTCCTCAGCTACAGCTCTTATCAGTCAGACAAAGGACGCTATGCTCACGAATCCCTACTCAAAGATGTGGGATATGGTTGAAGACGGCAACATCAGAAACGTAAGCGGCAGAACTGCTTTTGATGCTATGAGAGCAGGAGACGTTACAGCTCAGAAGGTCGTTGAAAAATATATGGGATACCTTGCTTGCGGTATGACAAACATCATCAACACATTCCAGCCCGACGTTCTTTGTG
>CAZTFS010000018.1:0-26567 GCA_964613045.1 uncultured Eubacteriales bacterium | reverse complement strand
TACTTTTTCTTCTTTCTGTTTTATTACCTCCGTAAAAACAAATATCCCGAAGCCTATCCGGATTCGGGTGTTCATAGGGATAATATATGGTTCTACATTCATACTTTTTCGATTTATTTCTTCAAATAATTGACATTAAAAACAAAAAGACTTATAATAAATGTGCTATACAATCACAATATTGATGCTCATGGGGAATAATACTTTGGTAAAAGGTGGTTCCTCTTTTTCTTGTACCCTCGGGCAGAGTTTGTGTAGCAACTATGGCGTACTGCACCAAAAAGAAGGAATACACTTTTTCGTGCGTTCCTACGGGGACGCATTTTTTGTGTAATTTCTCAAAGCAAAACACTATTTCTAAAAATTTGTCTGTAAAATGGGGGGGGGTAGTTTATGTATAAAATAGGTTCTTTTAACTGTCTGAATTTTGGCATGACATCTTCCAAAGATGTTCAAATATTTGCAGATATAATCACACATGAAAAATTTGATATTATTGCATTGCAAGAAATAATAGGCCAAAACGCTTTGAACAGAATCTTGGCAAGACTTCCGTCATACTGGACAGGAGTAGCAGATAATACAAACGTAAATGATTATGCATTTATATGGAACACCCGACGATTCACATTAGCAAATACATCCGAAGCGGGATTATCAAGGGTTTATGAGCCTCGAATATATAAACAATACAGAATTGATCGCAAAAACGGACAAATGAATCTTGTACGTGAGCCATTCTTTGCAAGATTCTTCCCCGTAGGCGGAGCAGCTCCATATATTGAAATTCGATTAATTAATGCACACATAAGATTTTCTAAAGGTGTAAACAGCGATAATGATTCTTTAAGTGCAATCGCTATGAGAAAAAATGAATTTGATGTTTTGACAAAAGCAATCTATGCTAAAGAAGCTGACAAACGATACGGGAATAACCGACCTGCATATACGATTCTATTAGGTGACTACAACCTCAACAATCCAAGTTCATCAGCGAAATCACCATATCTTTTAGAATCATTTACTATCGCAGATGGAAACAATGTGAAATCTATAACTACAATACAAAGTGAACTTTCAACATTAAAAAGTTCCACACAATCAGACACTGAATCAATGGAATATTTTGCGAACAATTATGATCATTTTACATATGATAAAAACCGATTCAGTGATGTAATAATATCCGGTAGACGAATTAATACTATTGAAAAGTTCTTTGACGGCGATTATGAAAAACACAAACAAAATGTTTCTGACCATGTGCCTGTAATTTTAGATTTAAAAATTAGGAGATAATAATTATGTGGAAAATTAAAAGAAATAACGAAATGGATATTCTGAAAAAAACACAAGAAAACCTTGAAATGACTCAAATAAATAATCAGATGCTTTTTGATACTTTTTCAAACATCTTAAACAAAGATAAAACTATTCAGGGAAAAATCCCAAAAACAGATGAAGAAAAACTACAGGCTGCATATGCTTTGAATTTATGTACAGTTTCCATTTCTCAGATTATTGAATATAATGATATCCGTTTTATGGAAAACGAATATGAAGCAATCCTTAACAATCTTAATCTGGAAAACATGCCAAAGGACGAAGCTTTGCTTCGAATCCTTACGCAACTATTGGATGTTATTACTTTTTTCCGTATTCAAGACGGCGATAAAAAAATGATGGAAAGAGAATATAAACAAAAAATAAAAGATGCAATCTGGTCTGCTATTCCTAATCCAAACATTATTGTTGCAGGCGGAAGTCCTGTTTCAATCGCAATATCTTTAGCTTCTCAAATCGGTACAGGATACATGAATTATCGCAAAGAAAAAGCTGAAATCAATTTAGACAGAGAACGAAAAGAATGGGAATTACAAAGATCAGCAATTGAACAGTTCCACGGTCTTCGCAGAGAACTGTTTGACACAGCTTGGAGATTAGCTGATGAATATAAATTCCCTGATGAATACAGAATAACAGAACGTCAGATATCTCAATTTAATAATATCTTACTAGATGATAACTATTTAAGGCGTTATGCCAGATTAGACTACATAAAAGATAATTTCAAGGCATATCCACCATTCTGGTACTATCTCGGACATGCAGCAAATGCCATATATCAGGAAAAAATATATTTTGACGATACAGACTATAAAAAACTTGCAATAGAACATTTCTCCAGATTCTTACAAATTACAGAAAACAATCTGATGAGAGAAGATCAATTAGTAGCCTCCTGTGCATTAGAAAAATTTGATTTAATAGAAGATAAAAAAGAACAAATATCGTTGCTTGAAAAAGCAACAAAAGCATCCGGTAAAGCTTTAGACGTACAACAGATTTGTGCCATATCCTATCTGAAAATTGATGAAACTGAAAAAGCTTGTGAACTCTTAAAAATGCTTATAAATGAAGATTATAACGCAAATGCAAATGCACAATTATTAAGTAGAATATATGTTATGCAATATATGAATGCAACCAGCAGTGAAGCATTACATAGAATAAAGAATGAATATTTTGCGTTGTCAAATCAGTATTCATCAGATCAACAATTATTTCCATTCCCTGAGACAGAAACAAACATTCTTAAAATCAACGAATCTTTCATTACTTCTCAAAAAAGTTATTTAACAGATGCATATAGAGATGCATTAATAACTTACATTGAAAAATGTGAAGAGAAGTATTATAACATCTGCAACTTAAAAGGTAATATAACTTCAGAAATGGCTGATTTCATATCTGAAATTAAAAACTCGGTAGAAATACTTGTTAATAGAACTACAAGTGATATTTTTTTAGATAAAATAAAAAATTCTATAAAAAATGATTTCAAGGCAAAGTTGATAAATTCAGATGCAAGAATAACAAATAAAACACGATTTAAAGAAATTTTTAAAGATGCGTATATAGAACTTGCAGAAACAATCATCAAGATTATAGAAGAACTTGATGATATGAATGATATTTCAACAATGGATTCACATTTGCAAGACTTTATTGTAAAAAACAATCTGTTTAATGAATTAAATAGTTCATTGCTGTATAACTCAGAAAAAACACAAAGAAGTTCTATTGAGGAAATATTCGGCAAATCCAGCATAAAGAGTTTAGAAACAAGCAATGCAGTAGAAGAATGTAAAAAAATCCTGTCGAACGATTGTTATAAAAAATCGGAAATCATAATAAATTCAGATAAAGCTAATTATATTAAACGTGACGATCCTGAATTTGATGGATATTTAGAGAAAAAATCTTCTGTTATCCGTAAAAAAGATATAAACAAAGATTCTATTATTGCTATAATAGATGATACATCTTTTTCTGATACAGATTATATTTTTACTACAACATATTTGAGCATTATTCACGGAAAACTACTCTTAAATAGAGCATATTATTGTCCGTACAGAGCTATTAAGTTATCTGATAAAGGTGATAAACTTACATTTAAAAATCACAAAATCAGTAATGAAGATTTAAATTTGCCGGTTATCTTTAAATTGATCAAAGAACTTGCAAAAAATGCGTCAATAAGACAAAATGAAACAAATAACGAGATTTCAGCTGAAATATCAACAATTTTTGCAAATCATGATAAAAATGAAGAACAATCATCGAACTAATGATAACCATCGCAATAAAAAATTAATCTAATAATGACTTTATAAGCCACACAAAACAATACACACCGGTATAATGCAAAACAAGTAAAAAAAGAAATATACGTTCTGAGGTTGCAAAACCAGGTGCATGTGGAGATATATTCTTTAGAAGAAATTTACGACAAATATGTACGGAAGCAGAAAAGTTGATTTTGTAGGACAGTTTTCTGCCTTTTTTGATTAATGACTACGTGCGAGGTAATCAATTCAGTAAAGTTGTACATGGTAAGTTTGGCAAAGATTTCCTGAAGAATATGCTCCACTTTTTTTATGAAAAAAACAATAAACTAAGAGTATATTTTAAAGTGCGAAAAGAGGTTTCAATACCCCAACGCATAGAATACAGTTCTTTAAAGTCCGAGGAAGAAAAGTCCTCGGACTTTAAGTTTATGCTACGCATTTCATACTTTCCGTCAGCAAGTTTAATTCTGACTAATCTAAAACTTATGTATTGGACTATTTTTAGGAATTTTCTTAATACCAATAGCTATTATCAAAAAAATATTTCAAAACAAAGTAAAGTAAATTATGGGAAATTCATAAAGACAGGGGACGGTTCAAAATCACTGATATAGTAAGGGTTTAAGCGACCAAACCGATTCGACAAAAAAACCCACAAGCATAACAGCATACGGAATTTTTGAATTTCAGGCAAATTATGCGTATTTTGATGATTTTTCTCTTGAAAAAGAAGATGTTCCGAGTTATACTTATAACAGAAAAGGTAATCTTGTCAGTGCAGTTGACAATGCAAAGGGTAATCAGCAGATGTCATATGCAGAAAACTATGTTGATATGACTAAGTATCAGAATGCCGTCAGTGATGTTTATAATTATACATACGACAGTAAGCATAACCTTACATCTGCCACAAGCACGAACGGTGTTAAATATAACTACTCGTATGATGATTACGGTAATGTACTTGGTCTTGTTGTCAACGGAAGCAGTGGTTCCGAAAGTATTAGCAGTTCAATATCTTATAAAGATAACAACAGCCTTGTATCAACAACCACTGATGCGGCAGGCGGTACAACAACATATAATTATCTTGATGATACAGGTGTTATCAGTTCAGTTGAAGATGCAAGAGGCAATACAACTTCGTATACCTATGATACGACTGATTATAAGCTGACAAAAACAACCGGAACTTATACTCAGATATCCAGTATGACTTCCACAAGCACAAAAACTGCAAATGCAACATACACTTATGACAGTAAAGATAATTTGACAAACATAAAAGCAAAATCAAATTATTCATTTACCTATGATTCTTTGGGTAATTTGTTGACAGCAACTGCCGGTGACAAGCAGCTCATAACAAACGAATACAATCAGAGTACAGGTAATATTACTAAACAGACATATGTACATGGTGAAAATGATTCTACTGTGTTGGTATATGATTATGATACTGTCGGCAGACTTACAACTCTAACAAACAATAACAGTATTATAGGCACATGGGAGTATGATGGAAAAGACAGAATTTCTGTTTATAACGATATCCGCAATTCCCAGAAGCATTTGTTCACATACGATGCATTGGGCAGATTTATCCGTGAATCGGTGCTTGATACGGATGATAATTCCCGAATCTATGCATCTGAATACGGATATGACAGAAACAATAATATCAATAAAATCGGTGTTATTGCAGGTAATACCGGAGTGTCAATGTCCTATACTTACGGAACGGACAATCTTCCTACTGCGTATACCGCAGGAACAAACCGCGGTACATATACATACGATGCTCTCAACAGACTTGAAACCAAAACTTCAAATATAACTCCTGATGTTACATACCAATACAAGTCCGGTACATCAATGGTCTTACAAGAAGCTTCTTCTGACGGTTCATATATGTACACTTACGATGCAAACGGCAATATTGTCGGTATAATGACTGGCAGCAAAACAATCCGCTATCAGTACGATGAATTCAACCGTCTGACAGGTGAACGGAACGGCATTACAAACCAGACCACATTGTATAAATACGATGCATGGGGCAACATTGCCATGAAGTGGGTATTCGAAGGCTCAAGTACGTTCACTCCCGATTCCGCAAATCTCATAAAGAAGTATGACTATGTCTATTCATCATCAACAGAGGGTATGGAATGGAAAGACCTGTTGACAGAATATGACGGCAAGACAATTACTTATGATGAAATAGGCAATCCCAAAAACTATATGGGTTCAACTATGTATTGGGAAGGACGTACACTTGTTGAGCAAATAAAAGACGGCAAGACTATAACCTATAGCTATGATTCCTCAGATATGAGAACAAGCAAGACTGTAGGCGGAGTAAAGCATAATTATTATTATGTTGAAGGTAAGCTGATGTATGAGGATTGCCCGTCATACAAGCTGTTCTATACCTATGATGCAAACGGATTCTTAAGCGGTATAAAGCGCATCAAGTCAAACGGCTCTACGGAAAACTATGGTGTTCATTGCAATATCTTCGGCGATGTTATATCTATTTATTATGAAGACGGTGTGCTTGCTGCTAAATATACTTATGACAGTTGGGGCAAACTGCTTTCTGTAACAGAAACTTTTGGTGCCGATGTTATGGGCGACAATGACATCTGGACGCAGAATTCAATCCGTTACCGTGGCTATGTCTATGACGAGGAAACTCAGCTCTACTATCTACAATCCCGTTACTATGACCCCAACACCTGCAGATTTATCAATGCGGATGATTATTCCGTTTTAACAGCGTCTCCCACTGCACTTACTGACAAAAATCTGTTTGCGTATTGTGATTGTAATCCACTAATTCGAATTGATACTGAAGGCAATTTCTGGGGAGCAATTATTGGTGGGGCTTTAGGTTTTATTACTAATGCTATAGATGTTGCAATAAAAGGCTATTCGTCAGATATTGTTATTAAAGTTGCACTTGTTGGGTTAATAACAGGTGCTATATCTGGATTGGTTTGCGATATGTGTGTTGCAAGCGGAGGCACATTGGCTTTTGCCAGTGCTTCAATCATAAATGGTGTTTTTGATACTACCAATTATGTAATCTCTACTTTATTGTGTGGAGAAAAAGTTAATGCAAGCGAAATTGCACTTACCTTAACAACAGGAACATTATCTGGAGCATTGAGTTTTGGATTAAGCGGTGGTTCTCTAACAAAATCAAATAGTGACATTTTAGCTAATTTAAAAAATGACTTTATTGAATACACCACACCAAAACCAAAAAAATATCATGGAAAAACAAGAGTTCCTACTACAAGCAGCAGAGTAATGCATACTTTAAATAATATTGCATATGATACAGGAACATCACTAATAATGACAGGTGGCTCATCCCTAATAAGTTTATATGCAAAATATTGGGGGAAATAAAAATGAATTCTAGAGTCAAGATTATTGCATCACCTTTTCTTTTTTTTGGTGGTATTTTTATGTTTTTAGTCACTTTTGTTTCATATATTTTTTTCTGGTGGGCAGGCTCAGTTATGCAAACAGGTACTGAGCGTGCATACATAAGAGCACTTGGAATAATTGTATGTACGATAATATTATTATGTTGTATTTTAGAATCAAAAAAATATTTTGCAACAATTCACTTTACAAAAGATGGAATTGAGTTACATACTGCTTTAAAAAAACCTACGTTTGCCACATACAAACAATACAGAAATGTTACTTATGCTTCATATTGGCATGGTTCACCTGTTGGTATTGGGTCAACAAAATGGTTTATTGTAATATCAGAAAGAAAATTAAGCAAATATGAATTAGAACACATAAACCAAATACCTGTTTCAAGCAATGTATTAAAAATTGAATACAGTAAAAAACGCCGTGAACAACTGATGGAAATTTTACCTCAAAATATGGCTTGCCAATTAAAGAACCCACCACCCGGCAAAAAATAATTAATTCCATGCGGCAGTTTCGCTGTGAATCTGCCGCAATTTTTTAAAGCTCCTGTTTACTTATAATGCAACGGGCAGATCAATCTGTTATTTATAAAGTGTCTTTAATTTAAATAAGCATATAAACAAACATTCAAGCAATACCAATATCTGTGACAATTAAAATTTACGGATTTAATTATTTTTAATCATATTTCATATACTTAATATGAAAGGTGGAATTTGATGAAAATATTATCTGTAAAATTAAGATCTGTTATCATTGCTGCTGTTGTTATTATTGCTGTTGTTGCGGCGACTTGTATTGCTGCACACACGCTGTCTGAGGCTGTATTCTCAAGTGAAAGAATGATTCCTATCTACAACGTTGATACGACCGAAAATAAGGTTGCGATAACATTCAACTGTGCTGTTGGAAATTCTGATATTGATTTGATTCTTGCAACACTTGAGGAATACAATGTCAAAGCAACATTCTTTCTTTTGGGCTCATGGGCAAATGATTACATAGAAGAAGTGCAGAAAATATACGATGCAGGGCACGAAATCGGCAATCATTCATATTCGCATAATGACATGCCCTCAATGACTTATGAGAATATTATTCTTGATATTCAGAAATGCAATGAAATTGTCAGAAATATCACAGGGCACTCTCCCACCCTGTTCCGTGCCCCTTCGGGCAGTTACGATAACAAAACTATCTCCGCCGCCGAAAACCTGGGGATGACAACGATACAATGGGATGTGGAACCACCGGCAACGGTTGGAAACGGCGGTATATAAGGCTTTCAGAGACACTAAAATTACGAACGGAGCAGAAATTCTGCTCCGTCGGTTTTTATCTGCTGTGGTGATAGCAATATTCTGAATTTGCGTTTTTTTCAAGGTGACAATCGGGATAATTACATTTATGAAGTACACAGTACTGACTGTCTTCAACTGCGGGTTCTTCGCAGTTATTTTCGTTGCAATTGTGATCAGTACAATATATGTAACGTCCGCCGCCGTCTTTTTTTAAATTATCGCACTTGACACATCTGCAATTCACGCAATATGTTTCAAAATCGCCCACGGGCAATTCACCGCACCAATAGCACATATCAGGCTCATTTACCTGTACCTGTGCAGTTGTCTGTGATTGTGTAGTATTTGCATTGTCTGCGATATAATTGTTCTGATTTGTTGTTGTGTCTGTCAGATTTATTGGCTGAGTTGTGTTGACATCTCCGACAACATTGTTATTTACTGTTGTTGTCGGGTTGCTCACAATCACATCATTTCCACCGCAGGCAGTCAGTGCAAACACCATTGACAGCACCACAACCGCACACACAACAATCTTGATTGTTTTTCTTGTTTTCATTTTTGTACCTCCGTTTGATTTGGTAAGTTAAAAATATCATATACAATGGGACAAAATGGGGATATGTTACTCTATTTATTCAAAACGGAGGATCTTCATCACCATAATCCAATTCAAACAAACTATTTGTTTCAAAGTCAACATATTCAGCATTAAAAACTTCCGGCAATAGCAGATTAGGATATTCAGAGCCACATTTTTTAAATCCTTGCACAAATTGCATAAGTATAGTTTTGGTAATATCAGACATAATCTGAGGGCTAAAACCTTGTGTATCCATATCGATTAAAGAATAGGCGGCAAAATCAGCCATAATAATCAATAGGTCTGCTATGGATTTAGGTATTGTTTCGTCATTATCATACTTTGAAAGCCATTCAAATGAGCCACAAGCAAGCTCCCTAAACAATTCACCTTCAATCGGAGATTCACACATTGCATCACACGCAAGGGTATTCCACTGTTCTGCTAATTCATTGATTGTATAAATTGTTTTCATTATCATTCTCCTTTGCTTTTACTGACACAAGTATAACGCAGAAGATGCACAAAAAACGGGACATGTATTCGCATACACATCCCGCTGACGGTGAATTATTCGATTATTTCAAATTTTTTGTATTCGCATTCCTTAATGAATTCTATTTCTCCGTCCGAATCAAATACAGTATACTTTATCTCATTGCCGATGTCGTCATATTTTCTTTCATTCCTCCAAATTATACTACCGTCAGGAGCAAAAATGGTATATTTTTTCTCTTTACCATTTTTATTATATTCTATTTCGCACCAACGAATCATATTGCCGTCCGAATCATATGCAATATTTTTTACCACTTTGCCGTTTTCGGCATATTTAAATTCACGCCACCAATCTTTTCTTCCGTCAGAATTATATTTGATGAGTTTTATTGCATTGTTATTTTCGTCGTATTCCGTTTCATACCAATCACGTATACTTCTGTCAGAATTATAAGTGATATTCTTTATTTCATTGCCGTTTTCATCATATTCGTATTCATTAATGAAGTCTATTTCTCCATCTGAATTATATTTGATATGTTTTATTTCATTGTCATTTTCGTCGTATTCTGTTTCATTCCAATATACTACATTTCCGTCCGAATCAAAATAAGTTTGTTTTTCCTCATTACTGTTTTCGTCGTATTCTAATTCAAACCAAACATCTATATCACCGTCAGAATCATATTGAATAATTTTTATACAATTTCCATTATTCTCATATTCATTTTCTGTCCAATGAATTATACTTCCGTCGTATTCATATTCTATTTGCTTTTTTTAAATTACCATTTTTGTCATACACATATTCTGTCGAAATTGTACTGTCATTTTTCGCATCATATCTTTTAACTTTCGTACATTTCCAGATTGTCTTTGTATTTTTATTATCCATTGTTATTCTCCTTTGCTTTTACTAACACAAGTATAACGCAGAAGATGCACAAAAAAAGGGACATGTATTCGCATACACATCCCGCTGACGGTGAATTATTCGGTTATTTCAATTCTTTCATATTCGTATTCTGAAACTTTTATTATTCCGTTGGAATTATGTTTAGTATACTTTATCTCATTGCCGAAGTCGTCATATTCTCTTTCATTCCCCCAAATTTTACTACCGTCAGGAGCAAAAATGGTATATTTTTTCTCTTTACCATTTTTATTATATTCTATTTCGCACCAACGAATCATATTGCCGTCCGAATCATATGCAATATTTTTTACCACTTTGCCGTTTTCGGCATATTTAAATTCACGCCACCAATCTTTTCTTCCGTCAGAATTATATTTGATGAGTTTTATTGCATTGTTATTTTCGTCGTATTCCGTTTCATACCAATCACGTATACTTCTGTCAGAATTATAAGTGATATTCTTTATTTCATTTCCGTTTTCGTCAAATTCATACTCCCGACCAAATACAACGGAACCGTCAGGACCATACATAAGCATCTTTATTTGTTTACCGTGTTCATCATATACCATTTCATGCCATGAATCTTTACTGCCGTCGGAATTATAGTTTGTAAGTTTAACCTCATTTCCGTTGTTGTCATAATCCAATTCGTCCCAACAAGCAATACTGCCGTCAGGATTATAAGAAACACGCTTTAAAACATTTTCATTATCATCATACTCCATTTTATCCCAACATGATATATTGTCATCAGAATCATATTGAATGCATTTTATCTCATTGCCGTTGCTATCATATTCACTTTCTGTCCAACAATCTATACTACCGTCAGGAGCATATTCAATAGTTTTTATACAATTTCCGTTTTCATCATACTCGTATTCAGACCAACAGATTATACTTCCATCGAGATTATATTTTACATCCTTTATTAAATTTCCATTTTTGTCATAATCATATTCATTCAAAGTTCTTGTACAGTCGTTTTCCGCATCATATTTTTTTACTTTTGTGCATTTCCAGATTGTCTTTGTGTTTTTATTATCCATTGTTATTCTCCTTTGCTTTTACTAACACAAGTATAACGCAGAAGATGCACAAAAAAAGGGACATGTATTCGCATACACATCCCGCTGACGGTGAATTATTCGGTTATTTCAAATTTTTCGTATTCGTATTCTGAAACTTTTATTATTCCGTTGGAATTATATTTAGTATACTTTATCTCATTGCCATTTTTATCATATTCTATTTCTTCCAAAAAATCTATATTCCCGGCAGAATTATACGTAATTTTCTTTATTACATTTCCGTTTTCATCATATATCCATACCCTATACCAGTCAATGCTTGTATCGTGATTATATTCGGTATATTTAATTTCTTTGTTATTATTATCGAATTCCGTTTCGTACCACTTTACAATATTTTTGTCTGAATCGTATGCAACAAATTTAATTTCCTTATCATTATCGTTATAAAGTCTTTCATAACGGTAAATAACATTTCCGTCAGAATCGTATTCTGTCATTTTTTCCTGATTACCGTTGTATTCTTTTACTTTCAAACACTTAATTTTTCCGTCTGCATCATATTCTGTTGTTTTTTTGATTTTTAATATTGCATTCATTGCAATGCTCCTTTGCAGTTACTGACACAAGTATACCGCAGGAGATGCACAAAAAACGGGACATGTATCCGCATACACATCCCGTTGAAGGCAAATTGATTATGTTAACACAATCAATCATTTAATTCATTAACAAATTTTATAGTTCCGTCTGAGTTATAATAAGTCTGTTTTACTTCCTTACCGTCTTCATCATATTCAAAAGTTCCCCATTCTTTTATGCTTCCGTCAGAATTGTATTCAGTACACTTTATTGGATTACAATTTTCATTCCATTGCGTTTCTTTCCAACACATGAGAGTGCCATCCGAATTGAATTTAGTAAACTTTATACCATTTTCGTTTTCGTCAAATTCTGAAATATACATTATATTACCATTAGAAGAATATTCAACAAACCTCTTCACTTTACCGTTTTCGTGATATTCTTTTTCAATCAATCCACAGGATTCATTTATACTTGTTTCAGCATTCTGTTTATTTGTATTATCCATTTTTATTCTCCTTTGTTATCTAAATCATTTTCGGTCATATCTACATCATTAAGTAAATAATCAATATTTAACGATCGATTATCACTTATAAAATTATTAAGATTCTTCATATCATACTTTTTTTTCTTATCTGTTGGAGAAACATCTGTTGGAGAAACATACTGCCAATAGTATTCATCTTCAGGTTTTGTTCTTTCCCATTTATCAGGATTTTTAACTTTTTTTGCAACTAAATATAAATTTGTATCAACACAAAGCCATGCTACAGTTCTGCAATCTTTTTTTAATACTACTTGAACAACAGCATGTTTATCAGGTTTATTATCATCTATATCTGTAGCAAGTTCGTATTTGTCTGTATCAAGCATTATATATTTCAACAAATGCAACTGACGTATTATCTTTTTTATATCATCACCTTTGTTTACAATTTCAACAACTGCTTCTATTACAGATGAATATTCATATTTATCAAGAGTTAAACCAAGAGTATCTTTTATAACATTAAAAACATTACTGTCAGCACACATTTTATTTATCACCTCAACAAATTGCCTCATAATTATTTTTTCACTTTCATTCTTACATTCTGAAATTAGCGAACAAATCCATTTTTCTATATTTTTTTCAAAAGACAAACAAGTAATTTCTTTACCGATTTGCAACTGACCCCTGCTTTTCTCGGAAGGCTCCCATCCTGTAGGAGTCAGATAATATATTCTCTCAATCTGTAGTTTCTTTTTTCGCTTATAGTAATTGAAATATGAACTTAACTGTGCATGTTGGTCGCCTGCCCAGATTTTAACTTCCAAAGGAAAAACTCTGTTTCCCGAATGAATAGCAATATCAACCCTGCGGGATTCATCAGTTGCTTCCTCAAGTAAAACTTCTGAATATTTTGCATCAGATTCATCAAAATCTTCAATTTTAAGTACATTATTAACAAATTTCAATAACGGTATATGTCCCATTGAATGACTGCCGTCAGGATTTAATAATTCACCTAAGAATCTGCAAATTATCACTTCTTTTGACGAAACACCCAACACATCAAAAATATTGAATCCATAATCTTTGTTTATATCGGATTTCGCATTATCTCTCAACGATGAACCTATATTTGATAATAAATTACAGAGTGAATCTTTATCAATCATTACTATCTGTCCTTTCGTATTTTTCCATTGATATTTTCAAATCATCCTTTACCTGCTGTGCGAGGCTTTGTGGGGATATGATTCTTGTATGAAGTGCGTACTGAAGTCCCCAGCGGCGCATTGCTTTTTCGTTTACTGTTACACGGACTGTGATTTCTTCTTCCGTTTCGTCTGTAATTTCAATATCCTTGCCGAACCAGTCGATAACATCGCCGATGATGTACTTTTTCGCCTTGAATACCACCGGCACACTCTCCCCTGAAAACATATAAACATGCTCTGCCATATGTTTGGGTAAAGACAAGCCGTTTTCAAGCCCTTTTACCTGTTTCATTGGCTTTACGGGAGTCTGCAGCATTTTTATGTCTGTGATTCGGTCAAGTCGGAAATTCGACACATTATCGTACTTATCATAGTTGCAGATAAGATAATATCTGCCGTTTGTGGCGGCTATCTGATAGGGATTTATTATGTATTCCTTCGTTTTGCCGTCTGAGGTCTTTTCGGAGTGAAGCTTTTTGTCCGTGCCGTATCTGTTGTAGGCAAAAGACACCTGTCTGCCCTTGCTTATGGCTTCATCAAGCACATCTATTGTATAAAAAAGCTGACGGTTGCTCGGTGAATTATCGGGCATTGTGCGGATATGCTTGACCTTAGCTTCAAAATAGCGGCTTGAAAGCCCCTCGAGCTTTTCCACAAGCTCCTTGCACTGACTGTAAGGAATATGCTTTGAGAAAAGCAGACTGTCAATAAGAAGCCTCAACTCGCTGTCGGTAAAATCACGCACAAGGTAGAAATCAGACCATATATAGCTCTCCTCAAGCTCCCCTGTTGCTTTGTTGGGCACCATACGGATTGCTTCGCTGTACTCTATCTCATAACCGAGCTCAATCAGGCTTAAAATATTGCGTCTGACGGATTTTCTGTCGGCTGACATATTATATTCCGTTTTCAGAATATCAACAATTTCTTTCTGAGAAAGTCTGTGGTCTTCGTCGGTGTACTTTTTAAGAATGTCAAGAATGTTGAGAATAAGCTGTTTTTTGGGCTGCATTGCTGTCACCTCATAAGTATTTTATCATTTTCAGCCATATATTACAATACCCAATGGGACAAAATCTTCCCATCGGGTATAATATATTTAATCCCATTTTGGAAACAAATCCCCGCACAAATCAATATCATAATTTGCATTTTCAGAATTGTCAATTTCAACTCTCGTTTCATCGTTGGAATTATAACAGTATTTCCATACGACCGTTTTGCCGTCAGCATCGGTCAGACTTTCTTCAATCAGAGTGTTCGAGGAATCATATTTGTATTGATAAACTACAGTTCTGCCGTCTGTTGCCGTTAGAATATGCTTGATGAGATTGTTATTGTCATCATAAAAACTTTCTTTACAAGTTTTTTCGCCGTTTCTGTATCGTGTGACCTCTTTTACAACATTTCCGTTTTTATCATATTCACATTCATATTGCAAACGTTTTCCTTCATGATCAATTTTTGTGTGTTTTATGAGTTTACCATTATATGCAGCATACTGCCATGTTTCGACACAATCCTTAAAAACACACTTCTCAATAATACGCTCTTCACTGTCATACACAAATTCAAAAATCTCATTGTCAAATTCATCATAAAAAAATACTGTGGTAACCAGATCGCCATATTGATTTATATACTCCTGCTTGATTTTTCTCCCCTTTGAATCATACTCATAAGAATACTCCCTTTTGAACATAGAACCAGAATATGATACTGTATTCTTTTTTTCCAGCCCGTTTTCATAAACTAAATCCATAATAGTCTGTTTATTATCAGCATCAGCATAAATTCTTTTGATAACATTTCCATCTGCATCATAAAAATATTCAGTATCTCTATCAGCATAAATACCATTGGTATGTGTACACTTTTTATGTGTCATCCTACCTGACGAATCATAAGTATAGTCATCAGTCTGCTTATGCCCGGCTGAAAATGTTATTTCTTCTTTCAATAGTTTTTTGTCATCACTGTATGTATAATCGATGGTACACATCGCTTCACCCCAGTTTTTCTGCTTCAGATTACCGTCAGAATCATAGACGCATTTGTTTTCGTACGAAGCAAGTATTTTATCATTGTAAGATTTTTCAATATATTCCGACACAAGTCTTTTTTCTGAATCGAAGCAATATTTCGTCTTTATACTGTACTCATAATGCCTTGCCAGTCTTTCAGACAAATTACCTTTCTCGTCATACTGATATCTGATTTCAACACAATCGAAATCTTCATTTGTGAAAATTTCAGATGTTACTCTGCCGTCCGAATCCCTTTTTACAAAATGTTTTACATTTAACATATTCATTGCTCCTTTGTTTGTTGTGAATATATTGTACAACAAGAAATGTGACATTTTCAGGACATTGCCGTTATCGGCAAGAACCATCATATTTTATCACATTATAATATTGATATCTTGCCGATAATGTGATATACTGATATCAGAAAATCACGGAGGGAATTTATGAAATATTTATCCGTAAAAGAAACTTCAGAAAAATGGAATATATCAGAGAGAAGCGTCAGGAATTATTGTGCAGAAGGACGCATTGAGGGTGCATTTCTTACGGGAAAGACCTGGAACATTCCCGAAATTGCAATAAAACCCGAACGGCTCAACAAGAAAACTGATACGCCTGAAAATCTGTCGGATATTCTGAAAACAGAAAAAAAGAATAATATAAAAGGCGGTATTTATCATAAAATACAGGTCGATATGACATATAATTCAAATCATATTGAAGGCAGCCGTCTTACCCATGACCAGACACGCTATATCTTTGAAACAAACACAATCGGATTTTCAGATGAAAGCATAAAAGTAGATGATATTGTAGAAACCGTGAATCATTTCCGATGTATTGATGAAATTATAGACCACGCAAATTTTTCACTCACTGAAAAACTCATAAAAAATCTTCACCTGATTCTGAAAACAGGTACAAGTGACAGTAAGCTTGATTGGTTTGCTGTGGGTGATTACAAAAAATTACCGAATGAAGTCGGAGGGAGGGATACAACACTTCCCGAGAATGTTGAGATTGAGATAAAAAAACTGCTGACATCATACAACAATAAAAAAGAAAAAACTTTGCATGATATCATTGAGTTTCATGTTCAGTTTGAACGCATACACCCGTTTCAGGACGGCAACGGGCGTATAGGCAGACTTATTATGTTTAAGGAATGTCTGAAGCACAACATCGTTCCGTTTATTATTGAAGACAACATTAAAATGTTCTATTATCGTGGTCTCAAAGAATGGAACAATGAGCCGGGATACCTGACAGACACCTGCCTGTCAGCACAGGATAAATTCAAAAAATATCTCGATTATTTCAGAATAAAATATGAAGATTAAGTATAAGCAGGGGAACACTCCCCTGCTTTGTTTTTTTATCATTTAATTGCTAAGAAATTTAATTAAATGCATTAATAAACAAAATAATCATATTCAAATGGGCAGGTATATTAGCACATTTGGATATGATTATTTTTTCTTATCATTTACAAAAAATAATACATATACTACTATTGACAATATCACGATACCGTGATAAAATATAATCAAAAGTAGGGACTTTCTGATGCCGGTATTATCAAGATTTTACGGAATTATTATACGAATGTATTTTCAGCAGTCCGAACACAATCCACCGCATTTCCATGCGATTTACGGTGAACATATGGCTGCTATCAGTATTAACGATGGAACTATTTTAGAAGGAGAACTTCCCAAGAAAGCACTTGAAATGGTTCTTGAATGGAACGCAATGCATAAAGAATCACTTTTAAAGATCTGGGAAACACAGGAGTTTATATCTCTTTCTCCTCTCGAATAAAGGAGGTTTTTGTATGTTTCATAAGGTTAAAAATGTAAATGCACTGCCTGATTACAAGCTCAGTGTTCAGTTTACAGAAGGCATAACTAAGATTTATGATGTTGCACTACTTTTTGAAAAATACAGTTTCTTTTTACCCTTAAAAGAATCACCGGAACTCTTCAGTTCAGTCATTGTTGATCAGGGAGGTTACGGTATCATATGGAATGATGATATTGATATTTCCTGCGACGAACTCTGGGCAAACGGTGAAGCAATTGACACACCTTTTGACGGTCTTATGGCTTTCAGCGATGCAACATTTCTCTGGAATTTGAATGAAAGTACACTTCGTAAAGCTATTGCATACGGCAAGCTTGTAAACGGCGTTGATGTCTGCAAGTTCGGAAAGCAATGGGTTGTTTCGATGTCTGCAATGAAAAGAGAGTATGGCGAACCTGTAAGAAGTTAAATATAAAAAAGTAAATATATCACATCCTAAGCAGGGGATCGCTCCCCTGCTTGTTGTTTTTTATTCGATATTTATGCCCTTGCTTGCAAGGAAAACTGTTACAGCGAGAATTGCGCCTTCTGCAAAGTTTGCAAGAGGACCGCCGACTAAAGCCAGTAATGCGGTCATGTTACCACCTCCTTATTCTGTACAGGGTTTTAATGATTTTTCGGCAATGAATAACACCGAAAATGTTGTTACAAATCCTAAAAATGCCCACTGCATTCATATCATCTCCTTTACCTTTCTGTAAAATGTACTCGGCTTCATATCAAGCCGTTTCATCGCTTCCGTTGCTGTTATTTCACCTTCTTTCCAAACAGCGACAACTTCTCTGAACTTCGGATGTTCAATCGGTTTTCTGCCTTTGTAAACACCGTTCTGTTTTGCTATTGATATGCCCTCTTTCTGTCGCTGAAGTATGTATTCACGTTCAAGCTCTGCAACAGCACCGAAGACTGTCAGCATAAATTTACCCGTCGGAGTTGTGGTATCGATAGCTTCTTTCTTTGATATAAACTCTACCTGTTTTTCGGTAAGCTGATCCACAAGCTCCAACAAGTCTTTTGTGTTACGGGCAAATCGGCTGATTGATTCAACAATAACCACATCGCCTTCACGGACAAAGTTCATCATCCTTTTGAGTTCAGGACGGTCTGTGTTCTTGCCACTCATACGATCAATGAATACTTGCTCAACACCAAGTTCTTGCATCATCACTTCCTGACGTGCTGTGTTCTGATCGGTTGTGCTGATTCTGATATATCCGATTTTCAAGTTATCACCTCATTTTTCTCAATAGGGTTGTATTTCTTTTTTGCATATCCCAAAATGGCTGAATCACCCCTAATGGGATAGATTGTCAGCATGCCGTATAGGTACACCCTATTGCCACATCAGAAAATACCGCAATACAGCATATCTTCAATTTCATCGGTCGTATAACCATCTTCAATGAGCAGATCAACGATGTCCTCGGTGTAACCGTAATATGATGCATGATTTTTCAGCAGTTGTATGTATTCATTGTTTCTTGGTGTGGTTGGTTTTGCATCAAAGGTGAAAGTGTATCTTCTGTATGAGGGAAATGCATAGTAGTTGTAAGTGTCAAGAAGATCTGTATCAAACTTTGACTTTGTGATTCTGCCGTATCGGTTGATTTTCAGAATGTCACCGCATGAAATCTCAACTTTACAGCCTTTCCCGAATCTGTACGGCATTTTCTTGAGAGCTTTTTTGAGTATGTCTTCCGTTGAAGCATAGATATATACTCCGATTTCAGGATAGTGATAAATACACATGGGATTATCACCTTTGACAAAGTACAGATTATCATCTTTGTCCATAACCGTTATGGTGAATGAGCCTAAAAGATTCTCTGCCATGAACTTCAGACTTTCCAAGCTCAGTTCCCTCTTTTTCTCAATAAGCTGAACTGCAACATAACTGTCCGTTTCAATTTTCGTCACGGGCAGTTTTTCTGATTTCTGAAGTGCATCATCATTGTGCAATACTCCGTTATGGGCAAGGGTGAACTCCGTATTATCGGCTTTGCCGTAGAACGGATGATTGTTGTAATTCCTCTTTTCATCGCCCTGTGTTGTCATTCGGGTGTGTCCCATAATCAAGGGGACATTCGGTATGGCAAATCTCATCTTATGTGCGGCAAGAGGACGCTTAAAAACGGTAATACGCTCATTGTGATTGTATGAAATACCGGTTGCATCAGTGCCACGGTCTTCGCAAGCATTTGACAGAATCGAAATAATTTTGTTCTTCTGCTTTCCTGTGAAATGTCCTGTGTAGTCAAGTATTCCGAACAAACAACACATATTACACGTCCTCCTCGGTATCTACAGGTTCATTGATGTAGATATTGCGTTCTTTCAGATACTGAATCAATTCAGGCTCGGTGCAACCGGAAACAAAGGTTGTCCATGACATCTCTCTGATTTCATCATCGGACATGGAAAATGCCACATCGCACACTCTGTTCACGAGCTGTAATGTGGCTATTATCGTATTGTATTTTAATGTACCCCTGAACATTCTGAACTCAATGGTGTTGTTGTTCTGAAGATTGATACAGGAATATCTGCCGTTTCCTGCACCTGCCTTGACATGGTCGAGGATATCTTTCGGTCTGTCCTTGTATCCGTAACGAGCCGCCCAACGGTCAAGCTGACGGTTTGTGCGACGGGAGAATTTCAGAAGTTCATCCCAATGCTTCTCAAAGAAATACAGGATTCGGGCGATAGTTGCTTCCTGTTCTGAATAAATATTGCCCAGAGAACTGCGATTGACATGCACATGCAAACCACAGGTATTTGCCTGATGTGAGAGATATCCCATCTCCCTGAGCTTTGTCACAACATTGAGCCATGGCATCTTGTTAAGATGATAATCCAATGTCATTGGATGAGTGACAATTTCAAAGCCGTTATCAAGTGAGCCGTCATGTTTGCAATAGATATTCTCATCAGATGCATTGGCAATGTCAATTACCGATTCTGCACATCCGTCATCTTCACCTGCATCATCAACCTCAAGCTCCACACCGAAATATCGGTCGTCATCACCATAGAATTTAGGAATCGGCTTGTAGTAGTAATCGTGAATAGTTCTGGCTGACGAGTAACGGTTGTAGCAATCGGAACAGTACGGGTCGTCATCCTCGCCTTCATAATACGTATAATCACGATGGATTACACGCTCGCAACGGGAACAGGTGGTGTAATACTCATTGTAACAATGTTCACACAATGGTGTTGAACTGTCGCCATAATCGTCATCATTCCACACTCTCGCACCGCAATGACTGCACACAACCGTTTCTGTGTTAAGACAACTTCTGCACAACAGTGAATCACCGAACTGAGTCAACTGCTCCGCAGGATGTACAGCACCACAGCCACTGCACGTTTTTTCTTCTTTCATCATTTATTACCTCCGTAAAAACAAATATCCCGAAGCTACTCAAAGCTTCGGGTATTCATAGGGATAATATATGGTTCTATATTCATACTTTTTCGATTTATTTCTTCAAATAATTGACATTAAAAACAAAAAGACTTATAATAAATGTGCTATACAATCACAATATTGATGCTCATGGGGAATAATACTTTGGTAAAAGGTGTTTCCTCTTTATTCTCATACCCTTGGGCAGAGATTGTATAGCAGCAGAGCATTATGCTCAGAGAAGGAATACACTTTTTCGTGCGTTCCTACGGGGACGCATTTTTTGTACTATCCCCCACGAACGACTTCATTATACTCACAAATGAAGACAAAGATTGTCATTGAGAAAAAATTTGTTTACAATGACAGTATGTGTCATTGTGATATTCTATAATTAATGTAAAAAGGGGGTATTTCATTGAAGAAATCAAAATATGACCGAATACTGTCACTTTACACAATGCTAAATTCAGGTGAAATTGTAAACAAAACATCAGCAGCAACTGAATTCGGCGTAAACGAGCGAACAATTCAGAGAGATATTGACGATATAAGAGCATTTTTCTTTGATAATACCTTAGGTATCGGACATGGTAAGATAATTATCTTTGACCGAGTTAAAAAAGGCTACCGTATTGTTGACACAGATGAATCTTTACTTACAAACAGTGAGATTTTAGCAGTATGCAAGATTCTTCTGGAAAGCAGAAGTCTTGTAAAATCTGAAATGATGCCGATTATTGATAAACTGCTTGACCGATGTGTACCAAGAGAAAACAAAAAAATCGTTCAGAAGCTTATTGAAAATGAAAAGTTTCACTATATTGAACCGAAACACGGCAAAAAGTTTGTCAATCTGCTGTGGGACTTAGGTGAAGCAATCAGAGAAGGCAGATACATAGAAATAAGCTATGAAAGGCTAAAAGACAAAGCCACCGTAAAGCGAAAACTCAAACCTGTTGGTATTATGGTTTCAGAATTTTACTTTTATCTTACAGCGTTTATTGATGATATAGATAAAGCTGAACATTTCGATAACCCGGACGACCTGTTTCCAACAATATACAGAATAGACCGCATTAAAGACCTGAAGATAACTGATGAAAAATTCTATATACCATATGCAAATAAGTTTTCTGAAGGTGAGTTTCGCAAACGAATTCAGTTTATGTATGGCGGTAAGCTTCAAAAAACGAAATTCAAGTACAGTGGTCTGTCAATAGAATCAGTTTTGGACAGATTACCCACGGCAAAAATAATCAACGAAGAAAACGGAATATATACTATCGAAGCTGAAACATTCGGTAATGGTATTGAAATGTGGCTGAGAAGTCAGGGAGACAGTATAAAATCGGTGAGAAAATATGAATAAAGAATTAAAATTAATAAAAGAGTCAAATCATGCTTTAACTGCAGAAATATCAAATGATTTAAATAGAATTAAAAATCACGTTGATCTAATATCAGATGAATATAATAGAGTTGGCAAAATAACATCTGCACCATCAATTATTCTTTCAGATATTGATAAGCAATTTAAAGATTTAACGAAACTAGAGAGCATGGATATTAAATTTTTATTTCTTGCAACAGCACTTCAAATTACACGACAAATACTTCAACCAAAATTAACATCTGTTGGAAGTCGATTATCTCATGATGAAGCAGCAAAGGATGCAAAACAATTAGAAAATGACTTTATAGAAAAAATAAAGAACAAAGAAAATTTAAATCCTAAAGAACTCAACATATATAACAATTATAGAAAACATAAATATTACAATCCGTCTTTAGAAGAGATTTTAATAAATCCAGTCCCATTTGACGCAAATATTGATCCAAAAAAACGTGGATTATTAAGTGGTTTTGGTTTTTTGGGACACAGAGGTGCAACACCTGGACACGATCCTGTACTTGGTTTGTTATTTGGCACAGCAAATATTGCAACAAGCACCCTAACAAATTGGGACATGTTATCTGTCCACATATATTCTTCTTTTCCAAAAAAAGGAGATATCCTCGGCAACGATGCAAGTACCATAAGGGTATTCGATTATACATTAGACAAGCTATTACATCAGGGACATGACGGAAAAATAATAATTGGTACATCTGTAGCAAAAGAAATTATACATTTAAAATCAGATGTAAATTCAAAGAAAAGTTTACCACTTCCATTTATATCTGCAATTTCTCCTCAATTTGCCGGCGATTTAGCAAAATACGGCTTTGACATGGCAAATATTTTAGCTGTTGTCAAACAGGCATCATATGCAACAATAATAAATACTATAATCGCTATTGTGCACAGTTTTTTCTATGATGAAACAACAGGTATATCCAGAAATGAGTTTGGTGTAAAAACAAGAAAAATCTTACTCTATTCAAATCTCATTGCCACAACAAGCAATATTATTGCAACCGCAATCAGTAACAATATTGAAGTTTTAGATTTAGGAGGGCTTGCTGTCACATTATATAGGTTAATCAGTGATATCTGTTTTATTGAAAAAGTAAAAGAAGAATTTATAAAAAATGAATTGTATAATCGTATTACCGGAAATGAGTACGATTTTATGAAAGGAGATTTTTAACAATGGCAACAAGAAGTTATAAACGTGGTGCAAGTGATACAATGCTTGCTTTTAATGACTTACTTCACAAACAAGAAGCAGCGTTAAACTTTGTAGGAGAAGAAATACAAACATTAAACGACAAAATCCAGAGTCATGGGAATAATATAGATTCCTTGTGTGACCATATTTCAAATAAGGAAAAGTTAGCTTTTTATAGTATCACACCAACATTTGACATTGAATATTTAGAAAAAGAAGAAAAGATTGTTTTAATAGGTATTTTATATCTACTCGCAAATGATACAGTTCCAACACATTACCAACAAGAATATATACGATCAATACAGAAGTATTTAAATATAAAAGATTATCCTGCAGCTATATGTTTGGACATAATTGAAAATATAGAAAATCTAACAACACAAAAAGCTATGTATCAAACAATTCTCGAATACTTATCTTTACAAGATAGTGATTATTACGATGAAACTGTTTTACAAACAGATTTACTTAATTTATTTAACCTTAACAAAAAAACTTGTGAAAAAATTAAAAGTCATGTAGAGTTGACAATAAAAATTGTCGGATTAAAAGGATTATCTGAAAAATATTCTTCGATTAATTTTGAAGCAATTGATGAATTAGATTCAAATGAACCAGAAGATGATGCTAATGACATGACAGAAAAAAACACTGCAACAGAACACTATGAAGGTATTCCTTTGAAAGTTATAGAAGATTTAAAAGCTTGTGATTCAAATGTATGTTTTGAAACAAAAGACTATTTTTTTGTTGGAAAAGGAATTTTTAAAATTTTTCGTAGCGAACTCCAAGATATAATCAGTTATAATAAATCAACAAAAAGTTATAAAACTATCACTTCCATACCAAAAGATTCCGCAGCTGCATTAGCACACAAATCAAACTTATTTATTTCACCAGGAACAGATCAATTATATGTAACTGATTATGAAAATAATATCTTGTTTTATCTGTATAACAATGTCTTGCACAAAATTGATTTAGAAAGTGATTCTTGCACAATTTTTGATAACATTGAATTGGATGATACTATCCGTTCTATGCAATTATATAATAATAAAATTGTTATGTGTTCTTATGATAATCTCTATTTATTTGATATTGAAAAGAAGGAATTGCAATTAATAACTGATTCTTCTGAAAAAAGCATAGGTGGCACAGTATCTACGGCTACGATATTAAATGACATAATCTATTTTTATAGTTCCTGTGGTGAAAAAATTTGTGCCGATGACGGGGGCAGTATAAAAAACTGCATTTGTGCCTATGACATAAAAAATAAAATATTAAAAAGAATAATATCAATTTCGGTTGATAAATTATTTACAGCATACAATGATGTTTATGCAATCCGAAATTCCGACGATTATCAGGGATATGAGTTATGTAAAATAATAAAAAATGAAAAGGAATACGAATTAATGAAAATAACCGAATATTCATGTCCCCATACAAAAATAACAGAAAATTACCTATTGTGTTATTATGACAGTGACATTTACTGTAAAAATGAAGATTTATTTTCTATTTTTGCGTTTGATTTCAGAAAACAAACTTTTGAAAAAATTGTAACAGATTGTTATTCATACCGAAATGAAGGGATACTAAAGACAAAATGGACAAAAGAACGCTCTCAATATAGAATTTTTGGAAATTGGATTTATTATTACAAAGATCATATATGCGGGGGCTACCGTTCTAAAGAGCATACAACACGACATATTTACAGAACCAATGTAAACTATCCTTTGCAACCCGTTGATCTAGGTGAATACAATAGCAATCAAATATTCATACAAAACCAAAATTAGTTATTTATTGATATGATAAGAAAAACAGAGTAACTATCAAACATAGTAGTAAACAACAATCTGCAAAGGAGCGATACTAAATGTTTGATGATTACCCTGACATATTAACGGTTGATGAGGCATGCGAGATACTTCGCATTGGGTATAACGCGATATACGCAAATTTAAATTCAGGTAAGCTCAGAGCCTACAGAAACGGGCGTGTGTGGCGCATCCCTAAACAATCCGTCATCAACTTTGTAACCGAAAATACAAGCATCTGACAAAGCATAGAAGCAATACCGCAAAGGTATTGCTTCTATTATAAAAAAATATTACATAGGATTGCGCCAATAGAATTCGTTATCTATTGCTGTTTCAAATAATTCAGTTATAACTTATTCCTTGATTTTCTTCTGTGGTTATTAATGTCCCATTTTTGGAACATGAGAATCATTATAGTATAATTATATCACCAAAGAAGGAGTATTTTTATGAAAACATATTTAGAAAAAGCAATAATATTGTTCAAAACTACTTCAGCATCATGGATCGCAAATATAATAAGTAAAACATCTGATAAAAATGCTTTGGAAAGAGCTATTGAACTGATAGTCGAATCATCAGAATTCTTTGGAGCAAGGCCGACCGAAATAGGCGCTTCCATACCACCCATTGATAAAGACAAAATCGAAGCTATAATCTGTGCTGTTAAAAAAGATAGAAAATTTAAAGCAAAAAGAATAAGCCAGATAAATGACAGCCTTGTAGTTGCAGCATGGGAGCTAACAAAATATAATTCTTCTAACAAATTAGTTATTGAACTCATGCATAAAAACTATGTTCACATTTGTGGTAATGATTACAATCTCTATGCATACGGTTATTTTACATTAGAAAATTCTATTAAAGGATGGGCAAAAAATCGAATGTAAAAGATTTACACCGATTAATCCCGAGGACATACCGGAATCAATCCGTGTCATTCGCATTTTTTACGTAATATGCAATGCATCCGTAATGACTGCAAGCGAATTTGATGATATTCATCAGTCCCCTGTGCTCAGCCTTTGTACCGTAGAATCTGGAACCGTCAAGGTAGCTCACTGTATTGAAAGCTAAATGAATGTGGAGCT
>CAZTFS010000017.1:25648-27314 GCA_964613045.1 uncultured Eubacteriales bacterium | reverse complement strand
GCAGAGAAACATTCTCCGTGCTGTCGCCCTTTTCTTTTGGCACGATTATAATGCAACATCAATTCTTTCTTGTGTCAGATATTGGTCAAGAAAACTCGTACTATTTAATAACCCTTCATAGACGCAGGTTTCCCAATAATTAGCACCATTAGTTTCTAAGAAGCTTTTATATTGTACGGTCAATATTTCCTTGATAACATTTGCAGGCATCATATTCTTATAACTATCAATTCGTGAAAGAAGCACAGGCAATCTGTCTTTTATACAGTCCTCATACTTGCTCAGTAAGCTCAACTTGCTGAAATGCCTCTCAGTTACATCCGTCATGTCGGTTGTCTCTGTAAATTCAATATATATAATTGTCATTATATTCAATAACCAGTGATGATTTTTCTTGATTTTTTCAAAATAAAACGGCAAACTGAAAGTGCAACATGAATTAAATAACGCAGAAGCATTCGCTAACGGTTTTTCTCTCGATTTTAAAATGATAATAGATCTATGACAAGATAAAGATTGAATTTCCGTTTTTTTTATGCTAAAATTATTGCGGTGATAAAAATGGAACTTAAATCGGCTATTATGGATGAATCTGCTGTAAAAAGAGCTTTAAAAAGAATTTCATTTGAAATTGAAGAAAAAAACAAGGGCTTTGAAAAAGTGTGTCTTATCGGCGTAAGACGCAGAGGTGTTTCTCTTGCGAAAATGATCGCCGAATGCATCATGCAGAATGAGCACACTGCCGTTCCCGTAGGTTCGGTGGATATTACCATGTACCGTGACGATAATAAACACAAAAAAACAGATGAATGTATTCCCGATGCCAGCATTCCTTTTGACATAACCGATATAAATGTTATAATCGTTGATGACGTTATACACACGGGTCGAACGGTCAGAGCCGCAATTGATGCTCTTTTCTCAATGGGAAGACCTTCTTCAATTCAGCTTGCGGTGCTTGTTGACAGAGGGCATCGTGAACTGCCGATACGCCCCGATTATGTAGGCAAAAACATTCCTACTTCATCATCGGAGACCGTGAAGGTCAATGTGGAAGAGTTTGACGGAGAAATAAGTGTTGCAATATATAAATAAAAAAAATCACTTCCGCCGGCAATTTATCAAGGCGGCAGATTTCAAAAAAAAAGACTGTATCAGAACACCCGTAGCGGTGCAATGATACAGTTTTTTTGCGTAAAATATTATCAAGCGTCCCATTCGCTGATGCTGTAAGCTTTAACGGTAAATTTTCCGTCGCTGTATGCAAAATCTGTTGTTACGCTCGCTAATGAATACATATCCTCAGAATCGGTAACTGTTTTAATTGTCAGTCCGTCTTCAAGAGATACATACATCAGATGAACCGAATCGGATAACTTTGTTTCGTTTGCAATTGCGATATTTTCGGGAGTTACCGATGCATCAAGAAAAACTATGCTTCCGTTATCTGTTTTTTGTGTTGTCAGTGATCCATTTCTCGAATTTTTCCAGAGGAAAAACCGTTTCTGTCAGCTCATTCATATTATGTTCAAGTATATGAATTTCTTCCTTGTATGAATTTGTGCCGCCTGCCATACAAAGTGTCGCTGTTAACTCTGCTGTTCCGTCTGCATCGATATCATTCAGATGCAATTTAATATCCCATTCAAGTGAACGGGCATATTCC
>CAZTFS010000017.1:22903-25548 GCA_964613045.1 uncultured Eubacteriales bacterium | reverse complement strand
TCATAAAAAAGCTCACTCTTTTTTTGAATTTTTCTTTTGTCAGCCTGTTTTCTGTTTATTGATCTATTCTTTTCCGTTCCAGCAATAGGTACACAATTTTTCTGCAGGCACACCTGTAGCTGCTATCATGTCGTCAAGACGGTGATAACGAAGTGATGTAAAATGCAGCTTCTCCCCTATTCTTTCAACCATTTTCTGATGTCTCTCGCTGTCGGGATCTGCGTATTCTTCAATAATCTCCAGAGGTGGATCCTCTCCCTCAAGCTCAACGATCACACGTCTTGCAATAAGCTCATTCTCAGATGTGGAACGTGAGAAGCTGAGATATTTACAGCTGAAAAGCAAGGGCGGACATGCAGGTCTGATATGAACCTCTTTTGCTCCGCTTTCATAAAGGAACTCTGTTGTTTCGCTCAATTGCGTACCTCTGACGATAGAGTCATCTATAAGGAGCAGCCGCTTACCGTCAATAAGGTCATGTATCGGAATAAGCTTCATCTTTGCTATAAGATTACGCTTATTCTGTGTAGGGGGCATAAATGAACGGGGCCATGTGGGGGTATATTTGACAAACGGTCTTGAATAGGGTACGCCCGATTCATTTGCATAACCGACTGCATGAGCAATTCCCGAATCGGGAATACCTGCAACGATATCGGGAGTTATATGGTCTCGCTTTGCAAGAAGCCGACCGCAGTTATAACGCATTTTTTCAACGCTGATCCCCTCATATGAAGATGAGGGATAGCCGTAATATACCCAGAGAAATGTACATATCTTCATGTTTTCGCCGGGCTGAGCCAAAACCTTGACTTCATTCTCATTCATTACAACGATCTCGCCGGGGCCTAAAGCCTTGTAATCCTTGTAACCTAAATTAAGATAAGCAAAGCTTTCAAAGCTTGCACAGAAGCCTGTGTCCTTTTTACCGATAACAACGGGAGTTCTGCCGAGCTTGTCCCTTGCCACATAGATACCTAAGGGGGTAAGTATCAGAATGCTCAGTGAACCGTCAATGATCTCCTGTGCGTACTTGATTCCTTCTATAAAATTCTCTTTTCTGTTGATTATAGCGGCGGCAAGCTCTGTCGGGTTTATCTCGCCGTTTCGCATCTCAAAGAAATGAGTGTTACTGTCAATAATTTTATCAACTATCTCATCGGCATTGTTTATCTTACCGACTGTTGTTATGGCAAATGTGCCGTGGTGAGACCGCACAAGTATCGGCTGTGCTTCAAAATCGGAAATACAACCGATTCCGTAGTTGCCGTGCATATCGTTTGATTCCTTTGTGAACTTTGTCCTGAAAGGTGAATTCTCTATATTGTGAATAGCCTTATCAAAACCGTGCTTCTCACTGTATACTGCCATACCTGCACGTCTTGTGCCGAGATGGGAATGATAGTCAGTTCCGAAAAACAAATCAAACACACAATCTTCCTTTGATGTTACGCCAAAAAATCCGCCCATACGATTACCCCTGTTTTAAGTTTTGATTGCTGATCTAATTATATCAAATCATTTCTGAATTAATATTCCTTTTTAGAACATTAAAATATTTAAAATAAATTCGGCAGACTGACCATTATTACAGGTCGGTCCGCCGAAAATATATCAATCATTACCTTTAAGCCAACGATTCACCGAAGAAGCCCATCAACGTTGTCTTTGTAAGACCGCTCAGGGACATCATTCCGGCGGGAACTTCGGGAGAAAACTCATTTACGGTCACGGTGGAATTTGCATTGCCGTTGCCGTCGCCCATATCTATCTGCTTAAGCTCATCGCCGACAAAATAGAACACAACGCTCATATCATCGTTATAATATTTGAAGCAATCGGCAGTCTGACCGTCTGTTTTTCCGCTGTAACGGTCAAAGCCCGTAAAATTATACTGTGTAAGATTAAAATACTCCGTAATCTCTTCCATTTCGGACAGATCTATATCGTAGGTATTCAGCAGAACATCCGACAATTCAATATACTGCTTTGTGTCGTTCTTGATAAAGTATATTTTATTGCTTTTGTAAAGGATCGAAACGCTCATGCCTTCAATATCGGCTGAAGTGTAAAAATCTTTGCCCGATAAGGCAAGGCTTATCTCCGTGAGCTCTCCGTCGGCTGTCATTACGCCGTCAATATAATACTGACCTGACATATAAGCGTATATTGCCGCTACAACAGCATCGCTGACATCGTTATTCATTGCAGGCATCGTAGCTGCGGCAGGTGATACCGAGGTTTCCTCGGACATATCACTGTAATCTTCAACATAGCCCGAGCTTGATGTTGTCGTTTCTGTTTCCGTCACATTCTTATCGCCGTTTCCTGCAAACTTTAAAATAACGGCGAACACGGCTATCAGAGCAACAAAAGACGCAACTGTGATGATAATTTTTTTGTTTGAGCTTAAACCATTCATTGTAATTCCCCTTCATTTGATCGGTTTATGTAAGTATATTTTATTTTTTTTGTCTTGTCAATATTTTCTTGGCTTTTATACTTGTTTTAATATTTATTATAGCGTATAATTTAAACTGATTGTTAAGACGCTGATAACATTGATTCAAAAACAGAAAAATATCTGACAAAAAAACATCTGTGAACGGGTATATTTATCGTCAACATAAAAAAGAAGAAAAAGA
>CAZTFS010000017.1:0-22803 GCA_964613045.1 uncultured Eubacteriales bacterium | reverse complement strand
AAAAAACATCTGTGAACGGGTATATTTATCGTCAACATAAAAAAGAAGAAAAAGACCGCTTGAAGATTTTCTGTATATATGATATAATTATAAATCAACCAAAGGACGGTGATAAAGATGTACAGAACCACTTTTTTTAAGCTGATCGCATCAGCTTTGGTTTTATGCGTACTTTTGACGTCCTGTACAGCTCAGGATCCGTCTTCAATGTCCCTTGGTGAAACGGTTTACGCTGAAAATGCAGACAACAGTTATCACACAAAGTCCGCCGATACGGAAGTTGTTGCAGTTTCCGATTATCTGCAAATGAATATTGACAAAAAAACGTTTTCCGTAAGTATCAACGACAAAAACAACAATTTCACATGGAATTCACTTCCCGAAGCAAGCAATGCTTCCGCATTTGCATTCGGAACAACGCTTTACACTCAGAACGGTGCATACAAGCTGAATACTCAGGATAATTCCGTTGCCTTCGGCACGGCTTCCTACGAAAAAATTGATAACGGCGTTACAGTAAGCTATGTATTGTCCGACAGCAAAGAAACGGCACAGAAAAGCTATGAGGAAATAACCAAAAGTGATGTTTATGTTGCTTTTTCGGTCTCATATACTCTCCATGAGCAATCCGTGACAGCTTCGATAGACACTGCAAACATAAAAACCGCACCGAAAAGCATAATTTCCGAGATTGAATTTCTTCCCTTCCTCGGTGCCTCCTATGATGATTCGGTCAACGACTGTTTTGTTATTCCCGATGCCTCGGGTGCTGTTATGTATACAGCAAAAAGCAATGCCGATACCGATTCCGTAAGCATAAAGGTATACGGAGACGATCCGTACAATAACAACAGCGAAACTTCTGCAGCTTCAACAGTTCCCGTATTCGGTGTAAAGAGAAACAACAACGCTTTTGCGGCAATCATTACCGATGCCGATGCACAGGCAACGATAAACGCAACAAGAAAAACAGATTCATCACCGTCAAAGACAGGTGCTGTTTTTACACTCACGCCGACAACAACAGACGAGGAGTCCGGCAAATTATATTACGGAATAACCTATAACGGAAAGATATCTGTTGTTTACAAGTTCCTTGCAGACGGCAGTGCTGATTACATGGGAATGGCAGCCGCCGCAAGAGAAGAATTTATCAATAACAACACTCTTCCCTCGGCAAGCTGTGAAACAGACGATGAGATACCGTTCTGCATATCAATAATCGGTTCTCAGGACGACAGTGTGCTTACGACCATTCAGCAGACCACAGATATTCTCGGAATACTCAAAGGCAAGGGAATCGACAACATACAGCTTATATACAAAGGTCTGCTCTCCGGCGGTTTTGCTCAGAAAAACCTGTATTCATCGTCAGTACTGTCCTCTGCAGGCGGTGCAAAGAGTTATAACGAGCTTTATAATTACACGCAAATGCTCAACTACACTCTGCTGACAGATGTAAATATTTTTTCTTCATCAAAAAGCTACTCCGCTTCAAATTCGGCTTACAATATCTCGGGAGAAAAAGCTGTATCAACCCTTGTAAACGATCTCAGCTTCAGAGATTATAAAGAATCACGTCTTTCAACAAGGATCGGCACGGAAACAGCCTCTGTCGGTTTTTCAAAAAGAGCTGAGTCCATGTATGCCCCGACAAAAAGCTACAGCATGTATCTGACAGATATTTCGGGTCTTGCAGAAAACATTTCGGCTTTTCTTTCGGGTGATCTGTATAACAGTGCCGACGGGATTTCCGTAAGCGATGCAGGTCATATTCTCTACTCCGACAACGAAAACACAAGACAGGAAAATCTTAATACCGTCTCTGCACTGCTCAGAGCAGCGGGCAGCAGCGGAGAGCTTTCCGTCAAGGGCGGTAATATTTATACACTCTATTCAGCTTCCTACGTATCGGACATGGAGCTGGACACCTTTTACCCCGAAGGTGAAGCTTACGAGCCTGTGCCCTTTGTTCAGGCGATAATCCACGGCAGCACGATATACAGCGGTGAGCCGATAGATGCAGGCGACCCTCTTTACAGATACGATATGCTCAGATATATCGAATACGGTGCCGTTCCCGCTTTTGAATGGATCTATTCATCAGCTAACATCTTCTGCTATGACGGCTATCTTCTGAACGAGAGAATAACGGAAATAACCGAATATTACAAAAAGGCAAATGATGCACTGAACAGCGTTTCATCGGCTACAATGACGGATCATAAAAAAATCACTTCGGATACAAACGGCAAGGCTGTTGACGGAGTTTACTGTACATCTTATTCAAACGGTACTCAGATATATGTAAATTACACGGGTACCGCAGTCGTTACACCTGAAAATATAGTTGTGGGAGCTTACGACTTCGTAAAAATCACAAGATAACAAGATAAGGAGATAAAATGATATGCCTATTAAGATCACAAATGAACTTCCCGCAAAAACATTTCTGGAGCAAGAAAACGTTTTTGTTATGACTGAAGACAGGGCAAATTCTCAGGATATCAGACCCCTTAAAATACTTATCCTCAATCTTATGCCCACAAAAATTGCCACGGAAACTCAGATATTAAGGCTTCTGAGCAACACTCCGCTTCAGGTGGATATAGAACTTATGCAGACAGTGACACATGTTTCAAAAAACACGTCACAGGAACATCTGACAAAGTTTTATAAAAGCTTCGATGAAGTCAGAAATGAAAAATTTGACGGCATGATAGTTACAGGTGCACCTGTTGAACAAATGGAATTTGAAGACGTGGATTACTGGCCGGAGCTTTGCGAGATATTTGAATGGGCTAAGACAAATGTGTATTCCACATTCCATATCTGTTGGGGTGCTCAGGCAGGACTTTACTACCATTACGGACTGAAAAAATATCCTCTTGAAGAAAAAATGTTCGGCATTTTTGAGCATCAGCCGCTTGATCTTCTTCATCCGCTTATGAGAGGTCTTGACGAAACATATTATGTCCCTCACTCAAGACACACGGAAATAAAGATGGAGGACATTGCAAAGATAAAAGATCTGCAGGTGCTTTCCTACTCACCAATTGCAGGTGTGCATCTTCTTTCGGATATGGATTGCCGAAACTTCTTTTCCACAGGTCATTCGGAATACGATGCTGACACTCTTGCAAAAGAATATTTCAGAGACAAAGATAAAGGACTTGACATCAATATTCCCTACAACTACTTCCCCGATAACGACCCCGCAAAAAAACCTGTTATCAGGTGGAGAAGCACAGGCGTACTGCTGTTCACAAACTGGCTTAACTACTTTGTATATCAGCGTACACCTTATGATCTTTCAAACCTTTGAGGAGAAAATGATATATGGATTTTAAACTTGACGCTTTCCCCGTTGACGACACTGTCGGCGGTATAAGAAGCACAGAAAAAATTAAAATAATCATTTGCTATATTCTTGTAAACACAAAAGATATTCTTACCCGTTCGGCAGTTCAGTCTGCTCTTTATGATAACGGCATTGCAAATTATTTTGAGATATCACAGGCGATAGACGATCTTTTAAAGGTGGGAGCAGTCGAGCGATCCGGAGAAAACGGAGATCCGATACTTAAAGTCAGCGGTAAAGGTGTCAAGATAGCAAAGGAGCTTGAAGACGAGCTTTCTGTATATATCAAAAATAAGGCGGTAAGAGCCGCAAATCTGACTGCGATACACGAAAAACGCCGCAGAGAAAACGACGTGACCGTCACAAAAATAAACGACAAACGGTACAGACTTGACATTACCGTTCATTCGGGACTTAACAACGACGGTGATGAAGATGAGCTGATGAAATTATCTGTTTTTGTCACAGATCAGCTTCAGGCTCAGACAATGAAGCAATCATTTATCAACAATCCCGTAAAGCTCTACGAAAAAGTTATCGAAGGACTTACAGACGACCCGATATTCAAAGAATAACATACTTGCGAAGGAATACAGGAAAAATGGAAAACAAGCAATATGCCGTCTTTCTTGATATAGACAACACACTGATGTCAGGCGGCAAGATCCCCGAAGAAAATATCAGTGCCATAAAAAAAGCGAGAGAATCGGGCAGCTATGTATTTGTAAACACGGCACGTTCATACGCTTTTATTCCCGATACTCTGAAGACCGACGGGCTTCTTGACGGATTTGTGGCAGGAATAGGCACAGATCTGAGACTTCACGGAAAACAGATATTCAGCTGCATCATGAGCCGAGAGGAACTCAAATTCATAGCGGAGCATTTCATCAATGATAAAAGAGAGATCTCCTTTGAAGGTGAAGATCACATGATATGGATAAACCCCGATGAGCGACGGGGAAATATAAAATATCTTCTTTCCTCCCCCGATGACTTTGATACCGTCTATAAGGACTTCAGAATGTCAAAAATGTATGTACGGGGTCAGCTTACTGACGAAGAAAGAGAGATATTCGGCAAAGATTATATACTTTATCAGCATAAGTCGTATGCAGAGTTTGTCAGAAAAGGCTTCGGCAAGGCTGTCGGCATGAAAATGATGACCGAACATCTCGGCATACCGATGGAGAGCTGTATCGCAATGGGTGACAGCTCCAACGACGAGGACATGCTCAAAGCTGCAGGCATATCCGTGGCAATGGGCAATGCGATCCCCGAAATAAAAGAAATGTGTACATATATATCCTGTGATGCAAAAGACGGCGGAGTTGCCGAAGCACTTAAAAAATTTATAATTAACGAACACTAAGAAAAGCACTTACTGAATTTTTACAGTAAGTGCTTTTATCTTCGCTTTTTTTAAATCGTTATCTTGTGATTCTTATTACCGTTGCGGAATACTGCGGAACGGTGTAATTGAACTGTGCCGAGACACCGTCTATCGTAAACTCTGTCATTTCGCATTTTTCTTCTTCACCGAGAATATTTTCATCGGCGAGATCCTCACCCGAAACCTGATATACAGTTGCACTTGAGCCAACCTCTGCATTTGCGATATCAATTGCAAATGTTCTGTCATACTCAGTTACGTTTACGAGCTTTATGATAATATCTCCGCTTTCATCGGTTGAAACTACCTGATATGATTCTGCATAACAATCAGATTCAGCATCATAATCGAACTGCAATTCGCCGTCGATGTAGCCCTTTATGTTAGTTCCGTCAACAACGATCTTTATTTCATAAGTCACGCCTGTCTCAACTGTGAAGTCTGTTACGGTACCGTTTATCGAACCTGTTTTAACTCCGTCTTCTATACGCTGTAAAGCTGTCTGAGTATTACCCCATCCGCCGATATTCCAATAGAAGCAGTTGTTTTCATCTTCTATAAGGAACGGGATATAGAAGCCCTCTTCACCCTCAGTCTTTGTGGCTTCAACCGTAAAGGTGTAGTTTGACCAATCGGTATCTCCGTAATATACGCAGGAGCCAAGCTCACTGTAATCGGGGTAAAGCTCTGTCTGAGCGAACTTACCGCCGGATACCTTCCATTTACCGTCAGTCTTTTTGTACCAGTTCCAGAACCAGATCGAAGAATCAAAGCTGTCTTCACTGAGAACCTCACCTGTTTCGTTTGATACAACTTTCACGTTATCAAATTCGGCTGTTGTGTTCCATGTGCCGAGACCGACCATACCCTGAAGATCATCTGCAACGATCTGAGCCCCTGTCAGCTCGGAATCAAGAAGAGATGTACCTGCATTGTTTGAGAACAGTTTCTGAATGTAATAGTTTACTGAGCCGGTTACACTGTCATTATCAAACCAGATAAGATCGGGTGCCCAGTGTATTGCGGTGGAATTGCCGAAAAGAGGTGCGTATGCAGCCATTTCAACGATATCACCGTTACGCTCAAGACCTGTCATGTATGCGGCTTCTGCAAGTGCCGCCTTGAGAGTGTTGGACTTTGCGGCATATTCACCGACAAAGACCTTGATGGCACCGCCGTAGATAGTATCGGTCATGCTTTCATAATCTCTTACATAGTTTTCTTCATCATAGTAATCTGTGTTCTTTAAGAACCATTCGGGCAGCATGTAATAATGCTGGTCAATCGCACCTGCATATTCCTCAATAGTGATGTCATTTTCTTTGACATACTCATAAGCGTTTACATAAGAATTATAATAGTTCCAGCCTGTTGTAGCTTCTGCCGCACCTGAAGAATAGATAAGCTCAAGCCCTTCATACAGCTCGGGATCGTTTGCTTTTTCTTCATTGAAACGTGCAAGGAATGCTTCATATCTCTCATAATAATCTTCTGCTTCGTTTTCGTTGCCGATGCAGATATATTTAAGCTCAAAGGGCTCTTCATGACCCATTGCTATTCTTATCTGACCCCATTTTGTTGTCTCGTCACCACGGCAGAACTCAACAAGATCGACCATATCCTGAAGATACTGTTCAAACAGCTCAGAATCCATATCAACAGGACCTTTGCCACGCATCTGACAGTAAAGTCCGCAGTTAAGAACAGGCACACCGACAGCTCCGATATCCTCTGCAAGAACAAAATACTCGTAAAAGCCGAGGCCGTAGCTCATATAGCAAGGAAGCGGATCTTCCGTTGCGGCAACGTCTGTCCAGATGTTTATGCCGTAGGAACGGGCTGCAACATCACCGTAAGTACCGTTGAATTCAAGAGGATCGCCGTTTGCATCAACACCGATGGAATCCTTCCAGTGGTAAGCGGTCTCTTCATCATAACCCTCGGTAACACAACCGCCGGGGAATCTTAAAAATGCAGGCTCAAGATCAGCAAGAAGCTCAGCGAGGTCAGTTCTCATGCCGTGATCCTTATATGTAGGCGGGAAAAGAGAAACCATATCAAATGCGACTTTACCGTCATCAATAAGAACCTGTAAATAAACATTTTCGTTTGCAGTAACTGCTGAAACAAGTTCAAGCTCATACTTTACCCAATCGGCGGTAAGAGAATCTACAGTTGTTTCCGCTGCGATCTGTTCACCGGCAACAAGCCTTACGGTAACTTTTCCGTTATAACCGTCAAGAGCCTTTGCATAAACAGAGAAATCATATGTCACACCGCTTTCAATAGCCATGCCGTCAAGGAAGCCTCTGTTGGCAACACCGGCTTTTTCACCGCTGGTATTGTTAATAACAAGATAATTTGTATTATTTTCGTTAAGGCCGCCGTCTGCATCGCCCACAGTTACGCTGTAATCTGCCGTACCGACTGCACTCCAACCGTGAAGCTCATCATCAGTTGCAAGTGAACCGTACTCAAAAGAACGGTTAATAACCATTTCAGCATAAAGTCCGCCGTCTGCGGCAAAATTGATATCCTCAAAGAAAATACCGTAAAGAAGCTCGCTGATGTCATGAATCTCATTTGCGGCATCAACAGAAAGTGCATAATCCGCATTTTCTTCACTGTAAGCAGAAACAGTGTTTTCCTCACCGAACGGGACATATTCGCTCACATCGCCGCCGATGCCTAAACACATAAGAATGCTTGTAAAGAACGCAGTGACTTTCTTAAAAAAAGAAGCAAGCAGGTATCGCATGTAAATCAACCTCCGTATATTTCGATAATACAATAATACACCATGTGCTGTATTTTGTCAAACAATAATTTGTCAAGCCAATTAACAATGTACAATGTACAATTTACAATCGTGCAGATGTAGCGATGCAGGCGGTTTTTCTAATCATTGTACATTGTAAATTGTAAATTGTTCATTGATAAATTCTGATTTGAAATACAACAAAATGATCCGCTCCACGATTGTGAAGCGGAATCGTTTACCATTTTTTTAATTTTGCATCCGGACATTTCTTGTTTTTGAATGCCGCACGGAATTCCACATAGCAGCCGCATTTTATACATGCACCGCTTATGAGATTATCGCAGTTTTTGCATATTTCAAGCCTGTTTTTATATGTTTCATCATCACATTTTTCCTGTGGCATGATTTTTGCTATATACTGCTGTACAAGCTTGTAATTATCTTCATCACCGCTGGCTAAAAGAAGACATTTTTTACATTCTCTTAATTCCATTATCTCTCAATAATGAATTTAACAACACTACAGGGAGGAACAGCAGCAGTAAAGCCGTCTGCCGTAAGCTCAAAATCGGTAAATTCTTCGGTATTGACGACATTTTTATTTTCAAATGTATTATGGTCGTCCATTTTACCCGAAATGATCTCAGCCTTGACAGATCTGACTGTTGAATCAGCGATCTGACACTTAATCTCCTTAACCTCATCAAGTGAAACATTAACGACAGTTGAATATATAACACCGTTGTCATCCATTGATGCACTTTCGATAAGCTTGGGCATTTTAATGCCTTCACACTCGATCTTATCGCTTGTAAGATAAGAGCCGAGGAGTGTATTCTGCTGATGATCCTTATACATTTTGAATACATGGTATGTAGGTGTAAGAAGCATGTCCTCACCGTCAGTAAGAACAACAGCCTGAAGAACATTGACCGTCTGAGCGATATTAGCCATTCTTATACGGTCGGAATGCTTATTGAAGATATTAAGCGTAAGACCTGCAACCATAGCATCACGCATTGTATTCTGCTGATAAAGGAAGCCGGGATTTGTACCGTCTTCAACGTCAAACCATGTGCCCCACTCGTCAACGATAAGGTCAACTTCTTTACGGGGATCATGACGGTTAATGATCTCGATATGCTTCTGAACGATCTCATCGATCTTGTAAGCTGCTGTGACGGTAACATAATACATGTTCTCATCAAATTCCGCAGCCTTGCCTCTTCCGCCCCAACCGTGAGGAACGGTATAATAATGAAGTGAAAGACCGTTCATATGACGTCTTGCAGTCTTCATAAAACGCTCTGTCCAGTCGTAATCCTCAGCATTGGGACCGCATGCAACACGGTAAACATGCTTATTTCTGTCATAATCACGGACATACGTGTTGAATCTGTTGAACTCATAAGCGTAATATTCGGGTCTCATGTTTCCGCCGCAGCCCCAGTTTTCGTTGCCGACACCGAAATAATTGACTGTCCAGGGCTTTTCCTGACCGTTGGCTTTACGCCACTCAGCCATGGGAGAAAGACCGTCAAACATCATGTATTCCATCCACTCGCTCATTTCCTGAACCGTGCCGCTGCCCACATTACCGTTGATATAAACATCACAGCCCAGCTGCTTGCAAAGCTCAAAATATTCGTGAGTGCCGAAGCTGTTATCTTCAACAACACCGCCCCAATGGGTGTTTATCATCTTTTTTCTGTTCTCGAGAGGTCCTATACCGTCTTTCCAATGGTATTCATCGGCAAAACAGCCGCCGGGCCAGCGAAGTACGGGAATACCCATCTCCTTAAGAGCGTTGACAACATCGCATCTCATGCCGTTGACATTGGGAATCGGAGAATCCTTGCCCACAAACAATCCCTCATAGACACATCTGCCCAGATGCTCTGAGAAGTGACCGTATATATCCTTATTTATAGTTGATATTTTCTGATTCGGATTAATTAGATATTTTTCCATACAGTAAGTCCTCCGTTTGTTTTTGTCATTATGATATCATATATATTTAGGTATTTCAATCCTTTTTTATATTTCCTGTGTAATACATAATTGGGAATTATTAAAAAAATTTATTTTATGTATTTACATTTTATGTCATATATGTTATTATATTTTTGTAAATTAAATCTTTAGTTATCAATATTTGTAAATAATCATTTAATTCATAATTAAGGCAAGGTGATTCCAATGTGGCAGTAAATCACAAAATTAAAGGTTTACAATAATTTAAAAGGCTATCCTGCAGAATATCTTGATAATCTGACAGATCAAAGTATGCAAAAAATGGTTGATGCAATCGGCGACGGATATGTTGATAATATTGAAATTGAACAATGCTCTCTTTCTGAAAGTACAAATATGTCGCGAAGTTTGATAGATGAAGACGACTTGAATTTGCAAATAGCTACAGCAATTATTTGCAAATCCGGAACAACCAACATAACAGGTGTTTTAATTTCAGCTTCATGGGAATGGGCAGAGGGAAAACCATCATATCGCGGAAAAGATGCAATTGCAATTAATTGGAATTATAATGTTTTCTCATATGAGGCAGATACCTTTTACGCTGTAGATGTATACAAATCAAACGCAAGTGATGATTGGAGGTAAACAATGAAAAAAAGTTGCATTTTTTTCTTTACAATACTGTTGCTGTTCTGTACAATTTCCGTTTCGGCTTGTGAAACAGCAGAAAATGATGAGCCGCAGTATCTTTCACAGAAAACGTTATCTGAAAAAACAGATAATTTCGATCTGCTTGTGTCATACGGCTATTCCGAGGATTTTTTGTCTAAGCTTACCGATACGGCTTATGAAAATCTTCTGTTTTCTGTTTCCGGATACGAAATTTCTGATGTGAGCATCGAAGTATTATACCTTCCCGATAATACCGCTGAAAATGCGGAAATTATTTTACAGCGTGTTACCGCAGTATTAAAAGACGCTGACAGCAGTAAAATTATGGGTGAAGCAATATGTCTTTACTGGGAATGGACGGATACTCCGCCGGTCATAAGAGAAGAAGATCAAATTTCTGTTCAGTGGAATAAAGATCTTTTTTGTTATGAAGCTGACTCGTTTTACGCAGAGGACTACTCAAAGGATTCTGCTGATGACCCGTGGACGGTTTCACAGTCATACACGACACTTGCCCATGTGAATAACAACTCATTGGGTCATTGGACTGATCTTGAAGCTTTTGATGATTATTTAGGCGGTGTCATGATCTTTAATTTATCGGCAACCTCTCCGTTGGATGCCGATTCAGCCTATAATGACCGGGTACATATTGAATATACTCACGAAGCAGAGACTTTGCGTGCAGTACTGTATTTTGCGGTTCCGTTAGTTGTCGTTGCAGGAATTGTTCTCACCGTGATTTTTATGATAAGAAAAAAGAAAAAGAATAAAAGTATTCATTCAGGTCGTATGACGGACAACTGAACAATACGACAGTAATATGTCAATCTGTAGTTACGAAGATCAGGTGTATCTTTCCGATATACCTGATTTTTTTATTTTATTTTTGTAAACTTATTGAAATTATCGAAACAATATTGTATAATTTTTTCGAATATATAATTAGGAGTGATTACTTTGGCAGTACTCAAAGACATTGACAACAAAGCAGCAGAAAAGGGTTCCGTACTCGTAACAATCTGGCAGTTCGTAAAATTCATCGTGGTAAGTCTTCTTGCTATGATAGTTCAGTTTGTTCTGCTCAACACACTTCAGCTCATTCCCCCTATCAAAGAGCTTTACACAGTTGAATTCAGCTGGTGGGTATTCGTTTATCCCGTTGCAGTCGGCGGTCTCGGTTATTTCATCGTCAGCAACGTTGCAAACATTGTTGCTCAGATAGTCGCTTTCTTCGTTAATAAGGAAAAGACTTTCAACTCAGGTGCAAACATTGCTGTTGCACTTCCCATCTACATAGCTTTCACAATTGCTCTTATTTTCTTCTCTGCATGGCTCAACCCCACACTCAAAGAGGTTTTCGTAGGCTTCGAATGGTGCAGTGAAACACTTGCAAAGAATATTGCAACTATGATTTGTTCAGCTCTACAGTTCTTCCTTTACTTCCCCGTTGACAAGCTTCTTTTCCACAAGAAAAAGGAAGAAAAGACTGAAGAAGCAAAATAATCTGCTTTTAACGGAGGTCATATCATGAACAGAAAAATGTATGAAAGCTTCTGCAGAGCTTACCAGAGCGTTTACAAGGTAGCTATGAATGTTCTTGACTGGTCCGAGCCCAAGCTTATAAAGGGTGAAGGTGCAGTTAAGGAGCTTCCGAAAACAGTCAAGCAGTTAGGCTATAACAATGTGCTTGTCGTTACAGATAAGGGACTTATGAATCTTCATCTTCTTGACAGCATGTTTGAAGAGCTCAAAAACAATGAAGTCTCCTATGTGGTATATGACGGCGTTCAGCCCAACCCAACTATCGACAATATTGAAGAAGCAAGAAATCTTTACCTCGGCAACGGCTGTCAGGCGATAATTGCATTCGGCGGCGGTTCACCTATGGACTGTGCAAAGGCTTGCGGTGCAAGAATTGCAAGACCCAATACCGAGATACCCAAGATGCGTGGTCAGCTCAAGGTTCTCAAAAAGATCCCCATGCTCTTCGCAGTTCCCACAACAGCAGGTACGGGCTCAGAAGCTACTCTTGCGGCTGTTGTTTCCAATCCCAAGACACACGAAAAAAATGCTATCAACGATCCTGTTCTTCGCCCCAAATACGCAGTACTTGATCCCGGGCTTACAATAGGTCTTCCCCCTCATATCACATCTACAACAGGTATGGACGCCCTTACTCATGCAGTTGAAGCATATATCGGTCACAGCAATGTACCCAATACAGAAGAAAAGGCTCTGAGTGCAACAAAGCTTATTTTCGCTAATCTTGAAAAAGCTTATGCTGACGGAAAGAATATAGAAGCAAGAGAAAACATGCTTATCGCTTCGTATTACGCAGGTATCGCCTTCACAAGAGCTTATGTCGGATACGTTCATGCAATTGCTCATAATCTCGGCGGTATGTACGGAATCCCCCACGGTCTTGCAAACGCAGTAATTCTCCCCTATGTGCTTGATTACTACGGTGAATCAGCCCATAAGAGACTGGCTGATCTTGCAGATGCGGCAGGACTTGACTGTGCAGGTAAGTCTGATGCTGAAAAGGCAACAATGTTTATTGCTGAGATCAGAAGAATGAACAAGGATATGAATATTCCCGACAAGTTCGAGCAGATAAAGGAAGAGGATATCTCCCTTATCGCAGACAGAGCTCTGAAGGAAGGCAATCCCCTCTACCCCGTTCCCAAGATCATGGATAAGGCAGAGTGCATGGCAGTTATCAGACAGCTTATGGCTTAATTAAAGCACAATGCATAATACATAATGAAACAGCAGTTACTTCCACAATGGCGGTAACTGCTGTATTTTTTATTATTTTCACTTACTGATGATTATTGCCTGAGAGCCGTTGCCCTTGAAAGCTGTATTTGATGCGGATTTTGAATATTTTTCCCGTTTGCCTGTTATGGGATCATTGAAATAATAATTGTTTTCATCAAAACCGACAAGCAACATACAGTGATTCGGGCTTATCCATGTAAATGTTCTTTTTGTACCGATAATATTCGCAGTGATATTTTGATAAGGCTCTTTCATGTAAGCCGTTACCCATACAAGTACGGGAATATTTTTCACGATATACTTCTCGCAAAGGCTGTCAAGAGTTTCACTGTAAGTGACGGTAACACTGTAACTGCCGGGATAATCATCAAGGCACTTATTTATGGCTTTTGCAAGTCCTGTCGCCCATATTCCCCAGCCTTTTTCACTTCTCGGATCACCGAGAAATACTTCATTGGGATCACTGCTGTACCAGACACCGCTGCTGTTTTTGCTCGGAGCTGATCCTGTGGGCAGATAGCTGTCAATAAACTTATCCACCGTCACATTTATGCCGTAATAATTAAGATTCATAACCGCAGCGACAGACTCACAGCCCGACGGATAGTTGGGATACTGACATATTGTCGCAACAGAAATGATCTTTGATGTAACAGGTGTTTCAGTTACAGGCTGAGTGGTTGCAGGTGCTGAAGTGGCAGGTTCTGTTGTTGTTACAGGTGCTGTAGGCAGAACATAATCGGGAGAAAAACCCGCTGCGACCTTAAGGATCGCTCTTGCATCAGCAGCCGTTATCTTTCCGTCGCCGATATAGTCGGCAGCAAGCATTGAAACATCGCTGAGTTTTTCAAGCTTTGCTGAACAGCGTAATGCAAGTCTTGCATCAGCGGCTGTGATTTTTCCGTTCAGATCAACATCGCCGAGTATGTACTCAATATCAGTTTCCGATTCATTCACCGCAAAAACAGGAATGTTAAATGCGGTAATAAAACACAGCAATGCCGTAAAAAAAGCAACAATTCTTATTTTTTTCATAATTTCTCTCCCTTCATTTTGACTATAATACCACTTCCTCCGACAAAATTCAACATTAAATTATTTTCCTATTGCAACACCGTCCGTAACCTCCCACATACTTCCGATAATAAACATAAGATCATCAAAATCAGCATCTGCATCAATCAGGAATCCGTAAGTAATTGTTTTCTTTTCACCTGCTTCAAAGGGGATATAATAAAAACGTCCTGATTCTCCGTCCTGACCGCTTATGTATGAGGCTTCAAAGTTATTGACTTTATTTGCTTCATATGTTCCGCTGATACTGCAGACAGATGTATCAATGCAGAACTCATTTGCAAAATTTTCATTATTTGTAACTTCAATATCAACCAGAATTATTTTTCTGCCGACCGTTTCCGTTTCCTTTATTGATGAAATTGAATTTATACCGTCACCGAAATTATAGATTTTGCGTTCATATGATTTCAGGTTGCCCTTTTCATCAACATAATCAGAAATATCTTTTGCCAGATCGAAGCTCCCGTAGTCAAGTTCGCTCACATTATTACGGATTTCGATATTTTTTACGGATAAAGTATAATCATTTCCGTCAATATCACCGTTGTAGGATTTTATATTGAATATTTCACCAATCTCTCTGACAACTGCTTCTGATGCGTAAGAGAATACATTGTCAGAAGAAGGTTCAATGATTCCTCCGTTATCCGTTGTCGGGATATAGGTGTCAACGATAAAAGCATTTTCCTTATCGGTTTCAGAGAGTGAAAGTCCGTTTGCAATCTTCATCATTTCATCTTCGCTGATTCTTTCAGACACATAACAATGAAGAACATAACCCATATCGGCGAAATTGATGAGGAACTCCTTGTCATAACCGTCACCGTCGGATTCAATACCGGTGTCAATTTTCATAACAGCACCCATATTGTCACCGAACATACACTCAGTCACACTGCCGACATAGAATATTTCAAGGTCTTTCACAACATCATTTCCGAACAGACGAAACGTAAGACCTGATGGTGCAACATCTCCGGCTTCGGTCTTTACACCAAACTTATAAGGAGCATCGGATGTGTCAAGATAATCGGGAATATAACCGAAATTGAGTTTTACATATTCAGGCGATTTTGCAATGTCGATTGATTCTTCATCCAATTCGAGCGTTACCTTATAATTATCCTTACTTGATAAATTTTTCATAGACAGTATTTGCAGCAAAGCCTGTTACGGTAAGCAATATTGTGATTGCAGCTGCAAGAGCAACTGCTCTCAGAGGTGATTTTTTTCTTACGGTCAATTCATTTTTTTCATCAACATTCTGAACTGCTTCCAAAACAACAGAATGAAAATTTTCAGGCATTTCGGGATATTTATTTTTTAGATTTTCCATTATTTTTCCTCCAGTATTGATTTAAGCTTTGTTCTGCCGAGTGAAAGACGGCTTTTTACAGTTCCTGACGGAATATGCAGAATTGAAGCAATTTCGCTGACGGAATAATCTTCAACATAATGCAACTGGACAACAACTCGGATTTTCGGCGGAAGCTTCATTATTTCGGTAAACACGAATGAATAGTTATCTTCCCTTGCCTCATTTGTAAGAGCATATTCGGCAAATGTCACTTCCCTGCATTTGAGTTTGTTTATTCTGTAACATTCATTTATGAGTATTCTCGTTATCCATGTCCTGAAATACTTCTCTTCACGCAACGAATCAAGCTTTTCATAAGCCTTCAGAATTGCATTCTGCACAGCATCTTCACAATCACTTTCGTAAAAGCAAATTGATTTGGAAATTCTGTACAGCATATCTTCCGAGGACAGAACATTGCTTTGAAATGTTTGTTTATCCATAGTTTTATCCTTTCCATGCAAGCGGTACCGATTTTGCATTTCATCTATTAGATAACGAAGATTGTGTTTTGGTTCACATTATAGCACATTTTTTCGTAAAAAAATTTATTTTCCCTATTTATATTTTAATTTATATATGTTATACTTATAATGATTAATTATGTAAAGGTAAATTACGAGGTAAAAAACATGTTTGTTGATAAAGCGAAAATAAAGATAAAGGCAGGCAACGGCGGTAACGGTGCAGTTGCGTTCCACAGAGAAAAATATGTCGCTTCAGGCGGTCCCGACGGCGGCGACGGCGGCAAAGGCGGAGATATTGTCTTTAAAGTTGACACAAATCTTTCAACTCTTGCCGATTTCCGTTACAAGAGAAAATATACAGCCGAAAGCGGTCAGAACGGTTCAGGTTCAAGAAAAAACGGCAAAAAGGGACAGGATCTTGTTATCAAAGTACCCAGAGGCACAATAATCCGTGAAGCCGAAAGCGGTGTTGTAATTGCCGATATGTCTACGGATGAGCCTTTTATTGCCGCAAAAGGCGGCAAAGGCGGTTGGGGTAACTCTCATTTTGCAACCCCCACCCGTCAGACCCCCCGTTTTGCAAAGGACGGTGTCCCCGGCGAAGAATGGGAAATTTTTCTTGAACTCAAGCTCCTTGCAGACGTGGGACTTATCGGTTTCCCCAATGTGGGCAAATCGACACTTGTTTCCGTTGTAAGTGAAGCCAAGCCCATTATCGCAGACTATCATTTCACAACAATCACACCTGTTTTAGGGGTTGTAAGAATGGGACCCGAAAGCTCATTTGTTATGGCTGATATCCCCGGTCTTATAGAGGGTGCAGGTGAAGGTGCAGGACTCGGGCATCAGTTTCTCAGACACGTTGAACGCTGTCGTATGCTCATACATGTTGTTGACGTTGCCGGCAGTGAAGGCAGAGATCCGAAAGAGGATTTTGAAACCATCAACAAAGAGCTGGTTGTCTTCAACGAGGAGCTGGCAAAGTGTCCTCAGATAGTTGCAGGCAACAAGATCGATATGGCAACCGATGAACAGCGTGAGGAGTTCAGAAGTTTTATTGAAGACAAGGGCTTGCAGTATTTCGAGATATGTGCTCCCATTCTTGAAGGAACTCAGGAAGTTGTAAATGCGGCGGCGGCAATGCTTGCCACTCTTCCCCCCATCAAGCAGTACGAATCAGAGCCTATCCCCATGGAAATGCTCGAAAAGAAAAAATCAAGCGGATTCAAGGTATCCGTCATTGACGACACGTATTATGTTGAGGCTGAATGGCTTCTTAAAATACTCAACAAGACCGATATGGAAGACTATGAGTCCCTTCAGTATTTCCAGAAAGTTCTGGGAACAAGCGGTATTCTTGATGAGCTTCGCCGCAGAGGTATTCAGGAAGGCGACACTGTAAATATCTACGATCTGGAGTTTGAATATGTGCCCTGATATCGAGTTGCAGTTCGACAGACTGAAATCATTTACCGATTCTTCCTCCGACGGCTACCCTGTTTCGGCACTGGCATTCTTAGGCGACGGCGTATGGGGACTTATGGTGCGTGAGCATCTGACTGTTTCGGGCAAATGCAAGGCGGACAAGCTCCACGAAAGAAACATTGAAATGGTCAATGCCACTTATCAGGCAAACGCATCAAAAATTCTTTCTTCACATCTTACGGAAGATGAAACTAAAATGTTTATACGGGGAAGAAACACACATACCGCACACACTCCCCGAAACAAATCAAAAAGCGAGTATCATGCCGCAACAGGTCTTGAAGTCCTGTTCGGCTGGCTCTATATAAACGGTAACACTGACAGACTCAAACAACTTTTTTCAATAGTCATCAACGAGGTGTAGATATGCTCAAAGGTAAAAAAATCAACGCAAAAGAACTGATTCTTGATATTGTAATCTGTACGGCAGGTGCTTTTATCTATGCTTTGGGTGTAAACTGCTTTATTTCACCGAATGATATCTCATCGGGCGGTGCAACAGGTCTTGCAATACTTGCAAATTATCTGTGGAATATACCTATCGGTACAGCGATGTTTGCAATAAATATTCCGCTTTTTATAATTTCATTTATCGTTTTCGGTAAAAGCTTTATTGCCAAAACGCTTTTTTCAACAGCTATGACTTCCCTTCTTATTGATCTGGGTGCATATTTTCTGCCTGCATATCAAGGCGACAAAATATTAGCGGCTCTTTTCGGCGGTGCACTGCTCGGAATCGGTCTGGGAGTAATATTTACAAGAGGATCCACCAGCGGCGGTACCGATATCATGGGAAAACTGCTGAAAAAAGCATTCCCGCACCTTTCAATGGGAAGACTCGTTATGATATGTGACCTGTGCGTTGTGCTTCTTGCCGGTGTTGTTTACAAAAACATTGAAAGCATACTTTACGCAACGATCGTTTTCCTTGTTTCAAGTAAGTCGATCGACCTTGTTCTTTACGGCTCTGACAGCGGTAAAATGATGATGATAATTTCAGACAATGCCGAAGAGATAGCTAAGGCTATAACAAGTGAAACACCGAGAGGCGTTTCAATACTGCCCTGTCAGGGAGCTTATACGGGAAAAGCCAAAAATATGCTTTTGTCGGTCGTCCGACCGCATGAAGTGTCAAAAATACGAAAGATAGTCAGGCGTTTTGACGAAAAGCCGTTTATAATAATTTCAGATGCGTCTGAAATACTCGGTTTAGGCTTTAAGCCCACAGACAATGAACTTTAAGGAGAAATTTAATGAGAACCCCTAAAAAACATATAAGGAATTTTTCAATTATCGCACATATCGACCACGGCAAGTCCACCCTTGCCGACCGTCTTCTTGAGCTGACGGAAACAGTCGCAAAGCGTGACATGCAGCAGCAGATACTTGACGATATGGATCTTGAACGTGAGAGAGGTATCACCATCAAGGCTCATGCCGTAACACTTAAATACAAACAGGACGGCGAAGAATACGAGCTTAATCTTATCGACACTCCCGGTCACGTTGACTTTAACTATGAAGTCTCCCGTTCTCTTGCGGCATGTGAAGGTGCAGTGCTTATCGTTGATGCTACACAGGGTATTGAGGCTCAGACACTGGCAAATACATACCTTGCACTTGACCACGATCTTGAGCTTGTTCCCGTTATAAATAAAATAGATCTGCCTGCTGCCGACCCCGAAAGAGTTGCATCCGACATTGAGGAAGTCATCGGGCTTGATTCCGAAGAAGCTCCGAGAGTCTCAGCAAAAACAGGCGAAAATGTGGGCGACGTTCTTAAGCAGATAGTAAAGCTTGTTCCCTGTCCCGAGGGTGACGACGATGCTCCGCTGAAGGCTCTTGTTTTTGACTCGGTCTATGACAACTATAAAGGTGTTATCGTTTATGTAAGGATCATGGACGGAACTATAAAGCCCGGCGACACAATGCGTATGATGGCAACAGGTGCTCAGTTCACCGTTGTTGAAGTCGGCAAAATGTCTGCAACATCACTTAGCCCTACAGATAAGCTGACAGCCGGCGAAGTAGGTTATATCACCGCTTCAATCAAAACAGTCCGTGATGCACGTGTGGGCGATACCGTTACAACAGCGGCAAATCCCGCATCTGAGCCGCTTGAAGGCTACAAAAAGGTTAATCCTATGGTTTTCTGCGGTATCTATCCTGCTGACGGTGCTGACTATGAGGCTCTTAAAGAAGCTCTTGAAAAACTCCAGCTCAATGATGCGGCTCTCTCCTTTGAGCCCGAAACCTCGGGAGCTTTGGGCTTTGGTTTCCGTTGCGGATTTCTGGGACTTCTTCATCTTGAAATTATACAGGAACGACTTGAGCGTGAATACGACCTTGATCTTGTTTCAACCGTACCGAGTGTTATTTACAAAATCCACATGAGAGACGGTCAGGTTCTTGAAATAGACAACCCCACAAAATATCCCGATCCTGCCGAGATAGATTTCAGCGAAGAGCCTATGACCGATGCTCATATATATTCACCACCCGAATATGTCGGCACTATAATGGATCTCTGTCAGGAGAGAAGGGGCAACTATAAGGACATGAAATATCTTTCCGCAGACCGTGTTGAGCTCAGCTACGATCTGCCGCTTAACGAGATCATTTACGATTTCTTTGATGCACTCAAATCAAGAACAAAGGGTTACGCATCTTTTGACTATGAGCTTACGGGCTACGCAAGAAGCAATCTCGTCAAGCTTGATGTACTTCTTAACGGTGACGGAGTCGATGCTCTTTCATTCATTATCCATTCAGACAAGGCTTACGGCAGAGCAAGAAAGATCGCCGAAAAGCTTAAGGATAATATACCGAGACAGCAGTTTGAGATTCCCGTTCAGATAGCCATCGGCGGCAAGGTCATTGCCCGTGAAACTATTCGGGCTCTGCGTAAGGACGTTCTTGCAAAATGTTACGGCGGTGACATCACAAGAAAGAAAAAGCTTCTTGAAAAACAGAAGGAAGGTAAAAAGAGAATGCGTTCTTTCGGTACTGTCGAAGTTCCTCAGGAAGCATTCATGGCAATTCTCAAGCTGGACGAGCAGTGATGAAGGGCTTATATATTCACATTCCGTTCTGCAGGTCAAAATGTCCCTACTGCGATTTTTATTCGATGCCGAGAAACGACGATATGATTCGGAAATACTGCGATGCACTGACAGATGAGATCGAAACCGGCAGACGGACAAGGAAGTTTACCGTAAGCTCCGATATGTGCTTTGATACGGTCTATTTCGGCGGCGGCACACCGTCTGTATTGTCTCCTTTTCAGCTCGGTGACATTCTTGATTCTGCAAGAAACAATTACAACATCGCTTCAGATTCGGAAATCACGGTTGAATGCAATCCGTCAACCGTTGATGAGGAATATTTCAGAATCCTTGCTTCATACGGTGTCAACAGAATTTCTTTGGGATTGCAGTCGGCTGTTGACAGCGAAAGACGGTCACTGGGCAGACTTGCCGATAAGGATCAGGTTAAAAAGTGCCTTGAATATGCAAGAAAAAGCGGAATTTATAACATATCTCTTGATGTTATGCTGGGAGTCCCCTCTCAGACTTTGGATTCACTGACAGAAACGACAGATTTTCTTACGGAAACAGACGTACCCCACATAAGTGCGTATATGCTCTCAATTGAGGAAGGAACTGTTTTTCACAAAAGACAGAATACGCTTTCCCTTCCCGATGAGGATACTGTCTGCGATATGTATTCGCTCCTTTCCGAAAAACTGAACAAAGTCGGATTTGAGCATTATGAGATATCAAATTTTGCAAAAAACGGTTTTGAAAGTAAGCACAATTTAAAATACTGGCAGTGTGAGGAGTATTTAGGCTTAGGACCGTCTGCTCATTCTTTTGTTGACGGCAAGCGGTTTTATTTTGAAAGAAGTACCGAGGATTTTATAAACGGTCAAGAGGCTGTTTTTGACGATCTTGGCGGTGACTGCGAGGAATTTCTCATGCTCCGTTTAAGACTGAAAAAAGGCATTTCAAACGATGAATATAAATGCCGATTCGGTTGCGATATACCGAGATCTGTAATAAAAAATGCCCGCAACTTCCGGAAAAGCGGTCATTTAACAATTTGTGACGGCACTATTTCACTTACGGAAAAAGGAATGCTGATCTCAAATTACATAATAAGCTCTTTGATTCAGGAGGATATTTTATGACAAAGATTATCACATTTTTCACATCTGTCATCACATGTCTTACCATGATCTTCAATCCCGCAACACCCGTTGAAGGTATTTTTGATCAGGTTAAAGCAACCGAACAGACTGTTTTTGATGAAGGTGAATTTTATTTGAACGAGTACGATATTGTTGTAGCTCCTTACGGCGATGATTCTGATGACGGCTCCCTTGAAGCTCCGTTGAAAACTCCCGAACGTGCAAAAGAACTTGTAAAAGCTCTTGATACGGACGAAACCGTTACCGTCTGGTTCAGAGAAGGTACATATACAATAAAAAACACTATAGAGTTTACTTCTGATGACAAGAGTAATGTTATCTACCGTTCATATCCCAACGAAGAGGTCTCATTCTCAGGTGCACGGGAGATCTCGGGCTGGAGTGAAACCACCGTCAACGGCATAAATGCTTTTGTTACAGATGTTGAAATAAGCTCAGATGAGGATTATTTCCGTTCACTCTTCAAGGGAAGCAAACGTCTTTCTCGTTCGCAGTATCCCAAAGAGGGTGTATTCACAATTGCAGATCCGAGCACTGATGAGGCTGTTGCATCCGAGTGGGCACCGAACTTTTTCACTCATTCAGCTGCCTTCTATGCAAACACAGATGAGATACTTGATTTTGAAAATCCCGGTGATGTTGAAGTCAAGATCATGCATTTCTGGTGCGACGAGCATCTTCCCGTAAGCTCAGTTGATGCCGCCACAGGAAGAATCGAAACAACAAAGCCCTCCTCAATGACAGTCAATGCAGGTGACAATTTTGTTTATGAAAATGTTAAAGAGGCACTTTCACTCCCCGGCGAATGGTATCTTGACAAAAGCGAACAGAAGCTTTATTACATTCCCGAAGAGGGCGACACAGTTGAGAACACAGTTCTTTATGCAGGCATGACAGAACAGCTTTTCACTTTTGAAAACGCTGAAAATATCGAATTCCGAGGTATAAATTTCATAAACACGGACTGGGAACAGGTGGACGGCACATACTTTGCCGATATGTTTGACGAATCACATCCGTTATATAAAAATATAGAATACGGCGGCGTTCATCCTCAAGCGGCTTATGAAACGCCTGCGGCAATTTACATTTCATCTTCCACAGGCATTGACTTCACAGACTGCCTATTTGAAAACATTTCATACACGGCAGTAAAATTTGACAAGGGCTCACAGGACTGCAACATTACCACCTGTATGTTCAACGAGATCGGCGGCAATGCAGTTTTCATCCACGGTGATGCTGTCGTTCCCGCAACA
>CAZTFS010000016.1:12021-27386 GCA_964613045.1 uncultured Eubacteriales bacterium | reverse complement strand
AGGTAGTAAACTTCGTTGTCGATCTCGATCCACTTTGAAGCTTCTGCAACACCGTTAACGATACTTACGGGAAGACCTGTTTCGCTGTCTTCAACTATACCTGTATAATCAGTTGTAGTTGTTGTGTATCCGCATATTGTACATTCAAGATAACCGTTGTCATGAGCATATTTATGACCGTTTTCGGAACATTCAGTTGTAACTGTCTTTGTGTAACTGTCGAAGAGAACTTTGCTGTCGGAACCTGTTACATCATAAACATTAACAGTTGCTGTTGTATCCGTTGTTGATATTGAAATGTAAATACCTGAATACTCATTTGTAGCCATTGCGAAGTTGTAATCGGGGTTAACTGTAACACCATATGACTTTTCGCCTGAGCTGCCGCTGATGAAGTAAACAACACCGTTTTCATCAACTGCACCGTTTACCATAGGTTCTGTTCTTGAATAGGAGTGGTCATGACCTGAGAATACAAAGTCAATACCAACTTCTTCTGCAACGGGAGGAAGCATAGCCTGCCAGTTAGCCTGTTCGTCAAGAATGTTTGTACCGTAGGGAGGAGTATGAAGAGCTACGACCTTCCACTGTGCATCCGATGCGGCAGCATCTGCCTTGAGCCATTCACAAGCCTCTGTAATGTAAGCAGCATTGTTAAGATTGTAGTTGATAACTGCAATGTAAACATTGCCGTATTCAACTGAATAATAATTGTCGTTTGATGTATTGAAGATGTTGTTAGCTGCGTCTGCATAGGTGTCGCCCATGTATTCATGGTTACCGAGAACATGGAGCATATCTATATCTGAGATGTTGTCATCCGCAAATACATTGAGAATATCCGACCAGTCATTATAGATATTTGCAGCTTCTACTGCATCACCTGTCTGTATACCGAATGAATAGTCAATACCGTCATTTGCAACTGCACTGAGAAGATTTGAAACCTTTGTTGTGTCCTGAGCCTGAATATCACCAAAGATGAAGAAGCTTGTGTCACTGTTATTCAGTGCGGTGGTGAAATCCTTTATCTCTGACCAAACAACACCGTCACCAACACGGTAAACATATTCAGTGTTTGCTTCAAGTCCGGTAATATTTACGGAATTTACGTTAGCTGCATAGTTGAGTGTAATATTTGTGTTGCCCAAGAATGTTTGGAGCGTTACAGTACCTTCTAATGTTGTGAATGCATCTTCACCCGATGCCTCATAATCAGCTTTTGTTGCATACTGAACATAAGCTTCATCTTCAGTATACAGAGGATTTGTAAACCATGAAATATTCTTTTCTGTGCTGCCGTCCTTTGAAGCATTGAGAATAACATATTCGGGCTTGCCTTCATCGTTGCAAGCAGCCTGAATGGACTGTGCTGTGTACTTGAAGGAGTATTTGCTGTCTTTCATTGCGTATACGGTAAAGCTCTGAACTGCCGAACTGAAGCCGCCGTATCTGAAAAGTCCGTTGTTATTTGTTGTGCCGATTGCAGAATCGTCTGCTGCGTTGTAAACTGTGATACCTGCTGCGGGATTGCCTTCTGCATCAGTTACATGGAAGATACCGTACTGATCCTTGATAATAGGATCTGCCGTTACAACATAGGTTGGTGTTACGGGAACTTCAACTGTTGATGCGGCGAATGTATCTGTTACACATTCTGCATCGTTGAATGTGATAGCACCCTGAAGAACTCTGAATGAGAAATTCTTACCTTCAGCAACGTCATGGGGAATAGCAGCCTTGATTGTTGCGATGGGAGTAAAATCGTCTGTATCTTCGTCTTCTGAAGCTTCAGCGATTTCTTTTGTCAATGTAAGCTCAAGAAGACCGTCTTTGTATTCGCTTGTTGCTGTAAAGCCTTCTAAGGGTTCAATTGTGAGAACTGAAGCATCCTTTACGATATCAGCATCAAGCTGAATTGCTGTTGTAACTGATGTGATCTTATCAGCTGCATTTGAAAGGACATTAAGTTTGATATTGTCGTTAAGAACACATGTTGCGGAATCTGATTCAACCTTGACTGTGGGAAGATTCTGAGTACCGTTAACTGTGAAATAACGAGTTTCTGATGTTTCGTTGTTGAACTTGTCACGGACAACGAGTTTTACGGAGTGGATACCGTTTGCAAGAGTGCTGATGTAGTTGAATTCTCCGTCAACAAGCTGTGTTTTGCTTGTTACATCTTTACCGTCAATATAGAGACGGCAAGCATCATAGTTAATACCGGTTGCATATTTGTCTTCATAATCGGAGAATGAAGCCTGAATAAGCATTTCGTTGCTTGATATAGTAGTGTCAGAACCGATATTTGTCATATCTGAACGGTCAGCGTTACCAACTTTTATGGAATTGATAATGGGGTTGTTAACGTCGTCTGTGTTTGCACCGTAAACGAACTGAACATTATCAATGTATACAACACCTTTTCTGTCTGCCTGAGGAAGATACTTGTATGTGCTGAGAGCTACACCGTTTGCGTTGACACCTTCTGCAGGACCTGTATAAGTATACCAACCTGAGCTGTTGTTGAGGATCATAAGACGTATCGTTTCACCTGCAAAGAAACTGAAAGGTGCAACAAAGTTTGAAAGATCGGCTTCAAGGTATTTCCAGCCTGTCCAGTTGATACCACCAATACCTGTGTATGTATTGTTGCCGAGCTCTGCTGTCTTTTCAAAGTTAGGAGTAAAGTTAACTGTTTGAACAGTTCCGTTGCCATCACGGAATCTCATACGTACCCAAAGGTTTGCTGTTCCTTCCGGAGCATAAAGCCATAAACCGACAGCAGTAGGTGTACCTTCTGTTGATTCGGTAGCGGAAACACCGCCGATACAAACACCTTCAGTAATTTGACCTACATTGGTAAGGTCATATTCAAGTTTAAGAGCATAGGAATCAAAACGTACTTTACCGTTATCTGCATCAACAATGCTTGCGACAGATGTTGCACCTCTGCCGTATGAACCTTTGATCATTGTTGTTGTACCGGGAATATAGTCACTATCGTAAGATGTGATTGTTCCGCCGCTTGCTTCATAAACACCTGTACCGAATATATAATCTTCGGGGTTCTCAAAGTCCCAGATGATTGAGGGAAGCTTACCGATAACTGCTGTGATGGTACCATTAACGTTTTCATCAAAAGCAGATGTTGCAGTAACAGTACCTGTGATTGATGCTGATTCTGATGATATGAATGTATTGCCTTCAAATGAACCCATTGTGGGATCACTCATTGACCATACAATGTCACCTACTTTATAGTTGACATTTTTATCGTTATATTTAACGAGCAGACCAAAATCAGTATGAGCCTCAAAACCAAGGCTAACTTCTGTGTTTGTAAAACCAATATAATCCGGCTCTTGAATTTCAAAGGAAGTAGAACCTTTTACAAGTCCGTTTACAACATAATTAACAGTAACTATGCCTGTTTTTCCTGTTGAGGTGAAGACATTTTCCTCAATAGTGCCGAAAGAATCGTCAGCAAGAACGAATGTGCCATCTTCAGGAAGATCTGCTGCTGCACCTGAACTGTCAACACCTTTTGCGGAAAGCTCTACTGTTGAATTGGGAGTGTAGATCTCATTATTGGGAGTAAGAACCGCATGATCAAACTCGCCATCGGGAGCTGCGTTTGAATAAATAAGAATAGCTGTTGAAACTGTTCTTTCTGTACCGTCGGAGGGGCTGTTTATACATTCAAGACTTTCTGTGCCTTCGTGCTGTGAAACCATTGTAGCTGAGCCGCCGCCGTCAAGAGAAAGAGCGTTAACACAACCGAGAGCAAGCATTTCTTCTGCAAGTTCCTGGAATGTCTGACCGCAAGACTCAGGAGCCTGACGTCCGTCTGCTACAAGGAAAACAACTGTGCCGTCTGCCTTGATGCCGACCGCTGTTCTGGGAAGCTGATCAACACCGTAGCCACTTTCTGCATCAATTACACCATCCTTAAGAATAACATAAGGACCGCCTACAACTTCCTTAGCATTATCGGGTACTTTTCCGCTGCCGATAACTGCAGAGCCGTCATCAAGTATTGCAAAATAGTTCCAACTGTCGTTGGTATTGTATGTTATGCCGTTCATAATAAGTGTACCGGTGGGTGCACCTGTTGACATATTGAAGAAGTCACCATTAACACCAGCGACAATCTGGAAGTTTTCATCTGTTTGCTGATAATATTTTTCAGCAGCAACAGCCTGATCACGAACAGTCTGCATACCCCAAACAGGAGTATTCGAGAGATTATTCATGTAATTCTGATAGCTGGCGAGAATACCGACGTTTGAATTGCTTAAATCGACTTCAAGAGCAAAACTCTTTGTTTGATTTGAGCCGTCTTTGTTGTGTGTAATGATGTGTGATTCTGTGATGCCGGGAGCAACAGCGTAATCTGTCTTGGAAGTAAGCTTAGTATTTGAGCCAAGCAAACTTGTGTCAACAGTAATTGCTGATGCAACAATTGACATCATAGGAGTCATTACAGAAAACATCATTACTAATGATAAAAGTAATGCAAGTGAGCTTTTAAAGCTTCGTTTCGTTTTCATTGTAACACATTCCTTTCAATGATAAAAAATTTGGCATATAATAGATAAAATGCACAAAATCATTATACTGTAATACACCTCAAATGTCAATCTTTTTTGACATAAAGTATATATAAATATTATTTTTTGGTAATATTATATAAAATAGCATTGTTGAAAAAATAAACCCCCCTCGGTGAAAAACCGAAGGGGAAAATTATTATTTGTGTTGAAGCTTATGAGAAAAGGTCAATAAAAAACTTTTGGATTCTCTTGAAGAAATTAAGAATCATATTAAGGAACCGTGAGAAGAATGATTCCTGCGGACATTCGTCACAGTCACCGTCACCGTCAGCATCAACATGCTCACCATAATGGGTAAACTTACCTTCATCATCAAATGCATAAATCTCGCCATCAATTTCAACAGAGTCGTTTACTACCATGTATGTATTTTCAGGATTAAAGTAGTATGTTTCGCCATCAATTTCAATAAGACCGGTTACGGGATTGGGACCCCAGTAATATGTTGTACCGTTTGATGTTTCATTGAATGCACCCTTGATGAGCTTGCCGTCGCTTGCAAATGTGTACATCATGCCTTCGACGGTCTTTTCACCGCTGAGTGTTTTAAAACCGTTAGTTCTTGAGAAATAGTACCAGTTACCGTCAATTTCGAACCAGCCACGCTGTGCTGTGCCGTTGATGTAGTAAGAGTAAGTGCCGTCTGAATTCTTGACGAATGCACCCTGAGTGAGCTTACCGTCTTCGCCGAATTCGTAGGTGTAACCTTCATGCTCAACAGTACCTGTTACAGCCTCGCCGTTTTCATCAAAGAGGTAGTTGTCTTCACCGTATGAGAACCAGCCTGTAATGGGCGTACCGTTGATGAGATACATTGCATTGCCGCTGACAGAGCTTGTAACAAGACCTGTATATGTACCTACGGGCTGAGTGTAGCCGCATACTTTACATGTGAGATATTCACCGTCAAATTTGTTTACATGACCGTTATCTGAACAGGTGATTTCTTTTGTTGCTGTGTAGGTGTCGATTATTGAGTGTGTGGGAGTAACTGTTGTAATTACCTCTTCTTCGCCTGTTTCTTCATTAACAACAGTCTCAGTTGTGGTTACTTCAGTATAATCCCATGTTGTAACAGCAAAGGTTGTGTCTGTTACGTTAACTGTAAGATAAACTGCGTTGTATTCGTCAGTTGCAATAGCATGAACACCCTCAACCTCAGTTATCTGATAGCCCTTTTCCGGCGATGTAGCTGCACAGATGTAATAAACAGCACCGTTTTTATCCTGAACACCTGCTGTTACGGGATATGTTCTTGCATAAGAATGGTCATGACCAGAGAATACGAAGTCAATATCTGCTGCATCGACTGCTTCTGAAATGATAGTTCTTACAGATTCGCTGCTACCTGCAACGTTTGTAAAATATGCTGACTGATGCATTGCAAGGACTTTCCAGTTTGCTGTGGATGCATTTGCATCTTCAACAAGCCACTCTGCAGCCTTTCTGTATACATCAGAAGTTGCATAGTTTATAACTGCAACATATACATTGCCGTACTGAACTGAATATGCAACAGGAGATTCATCGTCAGTTTCACCTGTAACATTGAAATAGTGAGAAGCGTGAATACCTGTAAGATCACCTGTGTATTCATGGTTACCGAAAACATGAACTACGGGAGTTTCACCAATAAAATCACCTGAGAAGACTTTGCCGATACCGTCCCAATATGAATATGCTCCAGCGTTGTCAATAGCATCACCTGTCTGAATACCAAAGCTGTAATCCACATCTGAGGAAGCAAGAGCATTGAATATAGCTTCTACGTTAGCGGTGTCAGCACTCTGAGTATCACCAAGAACAAAGAAGTTTACATCTGCACCCTTTCTTGTGGTTGTGAATGTTTTGATTTCAGACATGTTTGTACCGTCACCGACAATATAAACATATTCTGTACCTTCTTCGAGGTCTGTAAGAATTGCAGTGTTTATTCTTACAGCATAGTTTGTTGATATATTACCTGATGTATTTATTGCTTCGAGATAGCTTACGCCTGTAAAGGTTTCAAATGCATCTGCACCGTTTGCTTCGTAATCTGCTTTAGTTGCATACTTTACAACTGCTGTATTGCCACTTGCAAGAGGTGAGGACATCCAGGAAATATTTTGCTGTGTTGAGCCATCATCTGCAGCATTAAGAATTATGTTTGTGGGTTTGCCGTTTTTATCTCCGCCTGCAAGAAGGCTTTGTGATGAATATTCAAATGAGATCTGTCCGTTCTTTTCAGCGTAAACAGTAAACTTAACTATCTCATTTACAAAGTTGTTAACGAAAATCTTACCGTTTTCGTCTGTTACACCAAGAAGTGTACCGTCTGTTGTATAAATGTTTGCTTCATTGACTGCATCGCCTTTTGTATCAACAACAGTCATATAACTGCCTTCAGAACCGACGACCATTGCGTCAATTTCAACAGTGAAAGGTGAAATACATGTTGTTGTGATCTTTCCGGAGAAGCCTTTTACGTAGTTTTCGTTCTTTTCTGATACGAATTCTACAGAACCTTTTGAGATTCTGTATGTTGCCTCAAGGCCTTCGGGAACATCAGTGGGAATATTTACGTTAACATAAACGATTGCATTATCCAATGATTCGGAGGCAGCGGCAGTTTCGGATTTCTTGACATTGAAATTGATCGTTGAAAGAGTCTCGTTGAATACGGGTTCGCCATCAAGCTCAAATCCGTCAGCTGCAACGATATTAAAGCTGTTCCAATATCTTGTAAAGTTAGAAAGAGCTTTTACTTCTATCGATGCCGATTCAATATCATCAATATTGTTTGTAACGACCGCCATTGAATAAGTTTCACCAAGGATGGGAGAACCGTCAACTTCCACAAAGTCAAACTCTGTGTTTGAATCTTCACCCTCTACGGTGAAATAACGTGTTTCTGTTGTCTTGTTGCCAAATACGTCAGAAACTTCAATTTCAATGCAATGCGTTCCGTTTGCAAGATATGTATCATAGAAGTAGATCTCATCATCACCTTCGTTGATGTAGCAGTTGTCTGTAACATCAACACCGTCGATATACATCTTTGTAGCAGTATCATCAATACCCGTCATATACTTATCTTCAATATCAGCATACTGAGCTTTGAATGTAACGGTATTTGATGTGTATACGGTTTCACCGTCAACCATATTTTCTGTGAGAGTACCGACATAGTTGATCTCGGGGTTTATTGTATCCGATGTGTTTGCACCGTAAATAAGAACCATATCGTCGATATAAATAGTATCTTCACTGGTGTCAGTACCCATTGATGAGGGCTGATATGAAACCCAGAAAATACCGCCGCCGGGTGAGAGACCGTAGGGCTCGTATGAACCGCCTACATAGTTACCGCCGCTGAGACCTGTAAGGTCAAATTCAACATACTGCCAGCCTGTCCATGTAGCTTGACCGACTGAAATATAACAGTTTGAAGAATACCAGTCAGCATTTTCCATGTCAACACCGCATGTACAGTTCAGATAAAGATGATAGGGTGAAGTGCCTTCGGGGATATATACCCAACAACCGATAGCAGTGGGTGAACCTTCAAATGCATACAAAGGAGTAGTTGCACGAAGATAGAAGTTTGCATTTTTTGTGAATGTATATGATGAATAGTCAAAATGGATCTTCAGTGAATGATCACCAAAACGGACAGGCTCACCGTCAGCTGCTGAAACAACTGTAGCTTTTGCAGAATTATTATCTGCAATATTTGCGTTGGGCCACATATAAAGAGGTATACCGTCTTCATTGAGTTGTGCTGAGATTGATGCGTTGCTTTCACCTATCGAATTGAGATATACAGAGCCGTAAGTCGGTAATTCATAAGAAGGAATATATGTAAGAGAATCACTTACTGCTGCTTCTTCGGCATCTGTTGTATACTCAAAATCATAAAGTGAAATTTGTCTTGAACCTACGAATACTGTAAGGTCAAGAGTAAGCTCAGGATTACATTTAAGCGTAGCGGATACGGTTGCATTGAATGCATTTTCCTCAGCACCTGTAAATGTAAGACCTTCAAATGTACCTGCAACACCATTAAGGTCACCGGCTTTTGTTACCTGATATATACCGGTTGCAGTTTCAATTTTATTTGTCATCAACCAATCAATAGTGTATTTGGTTCCCTTTGTCGGATTTAATGCACGGATTTTAAGAATAACATATTCATCAGACCAATTAAGTTGTGTAACTTCAACTTTGTTTTTTGTGCCGCTGCTGTATGTTCCGTATGTTGAAGCATCAAGATATTTTTCATCAAACTGGTCTTTGTAGAAATAAGCATAACATGTATTCTCTTCTTGTTGTTCGATGATCGACCACTGAATATCATCGGACTTCATTGTAACATCTCTGTTCTGATATTTTGCAACGATACCGAAGTCTGTTGTTATTCCGGGGCCTACTGCCTGCTCTGTGTTTGCAACATAAAGCTCGTCAGGGATCACAATCTCAATTGTTGTGGAACCTGCAACTTCGCTGTTAACGATATAGTTTACCGTTACTTCACCGGTATAGTCTTCTGCTGCTGTGAATAAGCCTGTTGTTGCATCTATTGTACCTGTGGTTTCATCTGCAAGGGCAAATGTGCCGCTTTCGGGAAGATCTGCTGAATAACCTGCGGAGTCAACGCCTGTTGCTGTAAACTGAACGGATGAACCCGGAGTGTAAATCTCGTTGTTGGGGGCAAGAGATGCATGGTCAAACACGCCTGACGGTTTTGCTGTTGAGCATATAAGCAGTGAAGAAGAAACTGTTCTTTCACTACCGTCGGATGGGCTGTTTCTGCATACAAGGTCTGTTTCACCTTCGTGCTGTGAAATGTATGTTGAAGAACCGCCGCCGTCAAGGCAAAGCGCTGTTTCGCAACCTAATGCAATAAGAGCTGCTGCAAGTTCGTCAAAATAATGACCTGTTGAATAAGGAGCCTGACGACCGTCTACAACATAAAGGATAACATTACCTTCTGCTGTTATACCTACAGCAGTTCTGGGGGCGGTGTAGGTGTTGTAGTCACTGGTAAGAGCATCTTCTGTGATCTCGCCGTTTTTTACAAGAAGACAAAGGCCGCCTACTGCTTCTACGATATCAGATTTAAGCTTACCTGTTCTGATAACAGCATTACCGTCCTTTGTGATACCAAAGTAAGGTCTTCCGGAAGCTGCATGGTATGTTGTTCCGTTCATGACAAGTGCACCGTATGTTTCACCTGTCTGCATATTGAAGAAGTCTGCATTTGTGCCAGCAACAACATTTACATCTCTCTTGCTTTCAGCAGCATAAGCCTGGTCACGAACCTTCTGAAAACCGAGTTTGCTGCCGTCATAGTCTTTGTATGAAGCGATGACAGATGTTGTCGGATTACTCATGTCAACCTCAACTGCATAGGATACATTTTGATTTGTACCTGTGCTGTTGTTTGTTGTGATTTTTGATTCCGTGATGCCGGGTGCAAGCACGTAATCTGTTTTTGATGTGAGATAAGTGTCATCCCCGAGCTTTGTGTTGTCGACTGATACTGCGGATGCCATGGGAACCATGACAGCGAATATCATAACAAAAGAAAGAAGGAGAGAAATTGCTGATTTACAGCATTTCTTTGTTTTCATGGATTACACATTCCTTTCGTTGTTAAAAAATTTGTATGTAAAATATAAGAGCATACAAAGTAATTATAGTTAAATATTACTAAAATGTCAATAACATTGAATATATGAAGATAGACAAATTTGAATATATGAAGATAGACAATATATGAAGATAGACAAATTTAATATTCTGTTTGTATTATATAAAAGATGCTATGAAGCAAATATAAAAAGGACTTCACCCGAAGCCCTTTTATATTTACGTATGACGTTGTTTATTCCATCGCAAAGATCTCATTTACCGCATCTTTTACAGCTTTATTTGCTAAAAGATTTCCCTTGAATGAATTTTTTACCCAAGAAGTATAAAGTATCATTTTTGCATTATTGCTTCCCTGCATTTTTGAAAGGAGATCAATTACCATTTCCTTTTTGTCGGGATTCTTTTTTGCAGTTATGCATTTCATGGTTATCTTTAACTTATCTTCGGGTGAGATCTCGGTGCAGATGCTGAGTGTACCGTCCTTTTCACGGGTTTTAAAGGAAATTCTCTTGCCGTTGAGGGTAACAAATATTTTTTCGCTTGCAGTAATGTCTTTGAATGAAAGAACATAGCTTCTCTTTTCGGGAATTACGGAAATATCACCCTCGGCAGGATTGATCGTGAATGTCACATCACCGTTATTTTCGCAAACTTCAAACTTTGTCTCGGCAAAAGCTCCGTTTTTGTAGTTCATTGTTTCGCCGTCATCTTCGTACAGCGTGAAATTGCCGTTTCCTCTGTATATCAGGAGCTCCATATCCTTTGGATTTGAACTGTCATTCGTTCTGTCATTGACTGAAAGAGGAATGATCGCACCTTCCTTTGCAAGAACGGGGAATGAAGATATATCTCTGAACATTCTGAGCTTTTTACCGCCTTTGTATATCTGTCCTGTGAAAATATCAGTGTATCTTCCCTCGGGAAGCCATACATCGGCTGATGCGGTCAGCGTTTTTTTGTTGCATTTTGAAGTTATCGGTGCTGCGATAAGCTCAGTACCGAACCAATATTCATTGGGAACATTATATGCTTCATCATCTTCGGGATTTTCGTAGTACATGGGCTCCATGAGAGGTCTGCCTTCACGGTGAGTAAGCATGTTCATGGTATAAGTATAAGGTATGAGCCTGTGGCGGAGACGAAGCAGATCTGTTGCGTTTTTACGTGTGTCACTGCTGAATTTCCAGGGTTCTTTGCCTAAAAATTCATTGCTTGTGGAGTGCAGACGCATGATAGGACTGAAAACGCCGAACTGAAGCCAACGGATATAAAGCTCATCGTCACGTTTACCCATCTGATGGCCGCCGATATCGTGACTCCACCATGAGTAACCCGCATTTGATGCCGTTACGGTGAAGTAGGGTTGAAATTCGAGGGCACTCCATACTACAAGAGTATCTCCCGAGAAACCTAAGGGATATCTGTGACTGCCCGGACCTGCATATCTTGAAAGAATAAGCGGACGCTTTCCGTTGCGTGCAAGATCGATGCTGTGATAGTGATTGAGCCACCAGAGAGGATCAAGTCCCTTAACCGGTGAGTTTACGCCCTGTTGCCAGTCGATCCACCAGAAGTCAACACCTTCATCTTCATATTTATTATGAAGGAATTTAAAATAGCCTTCGGTAAACTTCTTGTCCGATATATCAAATTGTATGGTTTTTCTGCTTGCAGGATCGATCCCCATGAACTGAGCAAAATCTTCATACATATCTTCAAAGAATCTGACGCCGTCGCAGGGATGAAGATTTACTGTGACTTTATAATTGTTTTTCTGAAGTGTTTTCAGAAATTCCCTGTAGTCGGGGAAAAGCTCGGTGTTCCAGCTGTAGCCTGTCCAGCCTGAGGACTGGAATGCCGCCATTATGTTGTTTTTAACTCCGTCAACTTTGCGTGTCCTTTTTGCATATTCGTCGGCTTCTTTGCCGAACTGCTTTTTTATGTTTACCCAGTGCCAGTCCATGTCGATAGTGGCAACGGAAACGGGTATCTCCTCATCTCGGAAGCGTTTCATGAGTGACAGGTACTCTTCCTGTGTGTATGCTTTGTAGCGGCTCCACCAGTTGCCTAATGTGTATCTGGGGATCAGCGGTGTTTTTCCCGTGAGCTTATAGAAATCACAAAGAGCACCCTTGTAATCATGACCGTATGCAAAAATGTATTCGTCTTTACCGCCGTGCTGTCTTGAAAGCTCATCATCACGGGGACTTACCGTTCCGTCATCAAGCAGAACCAGTGTAGCAGAGTCGTCCATGACTGCAACGCCGCTGCGGGAAAGGATACCGTCTTCAAGCTTGATCTCACCGCCTGCCATGTCAAGAGTTCTTGCTGTTCCTTTAAGGTTGCCCCTGTTAAGATCCGTTACGCTCTGACCGTTCTTCAGAATGACCTGTATCAGCTTGCAGTCTGCTGAAAAAACGAAGGTTGTATCATCAGTTTTAACTGCAAAATTGTTTTTGTTGTCTGTAACAACAATGCTGACAGCTTCAAAAGCTCTGTTAAGAACCGTCTGAGTGGGCAGATCGCAGAATATACCGTCAGGCTGTTTCTCGATTCTTATAAGACGTGACGTAATGACGCTTATACGAACGTTGTTTTTTATGCATATCTGAGAATCGGGTGTTTTTCCGTTGATCTCGTCACGGAAAGCCTTTCTGAAATGTTCCATAAAACACATCTCCTCATAAATCAATTTACAACGGGAAAATGATTAATATATTATAAGTTTAATCCATTTATTCTCATTCGTCAATATGTTTGTAAAATAATACATCGGCATATAATATATATACATTTATATATAGCTGTTGTTTTCCCGATAATATACAAAACAATAAAAATGTAAACAGATTTAAATTTTTGTTGTGAAGATTGGATAAATTCATACAAAATTGTGTTGACTAATTCCTTTATTATTGATATAATTAACAACAGTAATGAAAAAATTGTTGTATTATTTTTTTGTTATTAATACGCAGCAGAAAGGATCTTTGCTATGGCAAAATCTAAAAGTGAACCCGGCAAAATGAAGCTGGACTATAAGAAAACCATACTCACGGGCTTTGGTTTCCTTGCTACATCAATTGCATGGGCGATCTATGACCCGTACATTACAAAAATTCTTAACAAGCTTCTTACTGCAAACGCAACCGTTACTGCATGGAGTGACTATCTTGTTGAGAAGCTTCCTATTCTTACAAAGCTTGCAGAAGCTCAGGGTGAGGATGTAGTCCTTGCAGGCGGCGGATTTACTCTTGTTCCGCTGTTTATCGGTATTATCATGACTTTTGATAATATTTTCGGTGTTATTTTCCAGCCTGCTTTCGGCAAACTGTCTGATAACTGCCATTCAAAGCTCGGCAAACGCCGTCCGTTTATCGTAGCATGTGCACCTGTTTCGGCATTGCTTTTTGCTCTTATTCCTATAATTGCTCTTAACACAGGCAGTCTTGCACTTACAATGATTTGTGTCATATTGTTTGTTTTCTCTATGTCATTGTGGCGTGCTCCCGTTGTTGCACTTATGCCCGATCTTACTCCGCCTGCACTTCGCAGTGAGGGTAACGCGGTTATTAACCTTATGGGCGGTCTCGGCAGTGCGGTCGGTATGGTTGCCGGTACTATTGCCATAGCTCTTTGCACACTCTTTACAGGTGCAACAAAAGCACAGATCAAGGCTAACGAATCACTTTCTTTCCCCTATGTTTTCGCTATCGGTTCGGTAGTTATGATCTTAGGTATGCTCGTTCTTCTGTTCTTTGTAAAGGAAGAGGATACAAGCATCAAGCTTAAGGGTGAAGCAAACGCTTACGCAGATGCAGCTGCAAAGAGAAAGGCTGAGAAGGAAGCAAAGAAAGCTGAAAAAGAAGCAAGAAAAGCAATCAAGCTTTCCAAGGCTGAAAAGAAGAGTCTCGGATTTATGCTTGTATGTCTGTTCTTCCTTTTCTGCGGTACAAACGCAATTACAACATTCTTCTCACTTTTTGCACAGGAGATCCTTCATAAGATCACTTCCGAAGCAACTATCCTTATGCTCATATTTGCCGTAGTTTCTGCTGCAGCAGCACTTCCCGCAGGTAAAATGGGTAAAAAGTTCGGCAGAAAAAAGACCATCATGGCAGGTCTTGCAGTATTCCTTTCAGCATTTGTAATTTTCTTCGGTGTATTCGTAGGAATGCTCGGCGGCAAGGGACTTTCCATCAACAACTATGTTACGGTTAACAACGCATATATTTCTGTTAACGATCAGCTCAACGATTTCAATGCAGAGCTTTCGGACAAGGCAAAAGAAGACGGAATCACTCTTGATGATGACGATGTTCTCAATATGGAAGGCTACATTGCATACACAGCAGCACTTGAAAGCGGAGCAGACACATCTGAATATGCAAATTATGAAGCTTTTGATAACTATATTGCTCAGTCAGGTGTCAAAGAGGATATTCAGGCAAGCGTTATTGCCGTAGCACAGAGTATTCTTGAAATGGATGACATCACAGCATTCTCAGAGGCAATGAGTGCCGTAACGGATTCGGTCAAGGATATCACAAAGATACTCAGTATTCTTATTTATCCCGTTCTTGTCTTCGGCGGTGCAGCAAACATGTTTATCACCGTTAACACTCTTCCTCTCGTTCTTGAGATCGGCGGCGTTGAGAAGGTCGGTACATTCACAGGTTACTATTATACCGCAACATTCTCAGCTCAGATCGCATCACCCATCGTATACGGATTTATCCGTATGTTTGCAGGCACATATATGTCACTGTTCTATTACAGCCCCGTAATGTTCCTGTTAGCGATTATAATGATAATGTTTGTCAAGCACGGTGAAGCTGAGATCCCCGATGAGATCCTCAAGGAAGCCGCACAGGATGATTAAACTTCAATAAAAATAAGCACAGCGGTATTTTCACAGTTAAAATGCCGCTTTTTATTGTGTAAAAATGCCCATCGGTGAATTTTATTTCTGATTTATCGGTGCTGTGACAGAATAATTCTATCGATCGTAGAAATAAGTCTCCGTGGCAGTTATTGAATTTAAGACATTATATCCGTATAATATGGTCAGAAGCTTCTGAAATAAAGATTTTGGGAGGAAATCATGAATTT
>CAZTFS010000016.1:0-11921 GCA_964613045.1 uncultured Eubacteriales bacterium | reverse complement strand
CAAATTCTCGATATTCTTTTTGACGGAGAAGAAAGTGATTTTATAAAGTCGATCAGAAAAGATCTGAGAAAAGTTGTGTGATTACTTATATAAATATAAAATGCCGCCTGCGTTTGTGCAGACGGCGTCTTTTACTTTATCTATATCTGTGAATTTGTTCTTCTTTTTGCGGATGCTGAAGTGGAAGTTGATTCATATACTTCAATTACCTCTTCCATCTTTGCTATGTCACGCATTACTATATTGAACGGTACGCCTTTCGGTATTCTTAAGAAGTAACGGCAACAGTATTCCTTCTTTTCCTCATCATCGTCATCGTCTTCTTCATTATCAACCGCTCTTGTGCAGTCGAATGACGTTATGACTATCTGCTTGCGGTCAAAATAATCCTCAAGTGTAGGCAGAGCGTTTGTCTTATCCTCAGTAATGACCTCGATATAACGTGTGCCTCTGTGCTTGATGAATCTGTTCTCAAGTCCTTTGAGCGTAACTGTTGTAAACAGAATGGCAAGCATTGCAATAACCACCATTCGGAAATAGCCCATGCCGATTGCAAGCCCCATACAACCGCTTATCCATACCGTGGCGGCAGTTGTGATACCCGTGACAACAGAGCCGTCCTTTGACTTGATGATCGCACCTGCACCGATAAAACCGATACCTGAAACAACGCCTGATGCGATTCTTGACATATCCACCTTTGAGGATGCATCAAGGGCTTCATTTCCCATCAGTGAATAGCACATCTCGGCGGAGATCATTGTTGTTATCGCCGCACCTAAGCACACAAGAGCATGTGTTTTCATGCCGGCAGGATGATTTGAAAGCTCTCGCTCAATACCGATCGCCATACCTATAAGAACTGCCACAACGACTCTTATAAATACATCCAGCCAACTGAGCTCGCCGCTGAACAGATTTAAAATGTAATCCAACTCAATTCCTCCTTGTTTTTCTTGAAATTAATGACGGTACTGCAACCGCAAGCACGGTGCAGATGATTTTTATTATCATGATGTAAAGACTGCCTACGGCTTCAATATTGCCCGATAAAACGGGAACCGCAACAAGCAGAGCACCCGCGAAGGAGAGGATAAGTATCATCGTGGGCAGAATGCCGATGGTCTGCTCGAGCTTGTAAGCACTTCTGAATAATGCGAAAAGTGAGGATATCTTGCCGTCAGTGAATACATCGCATTCAAGGGCTGTTTCTGTTTTTGAAGCTTTATCTCTGAAATATGCGGCTTCGGGTTCAGACGGTGACGCAACGCTTCCTTTGGGGAGCTTGCATTTTTTCTCAATATATGCAGGGGTAATATTCGGATCTGAGGAATGAATAAGTACGGAAATATTCTTTTCTGCAAGATATTTAAAGAATGATGCAACACTTCTCCTGATATGATAGCTCACGATAAGAAGCATGCAGAAATCTCCGTTTACGGAAAGGAACAGCAGCTTACGGTCGCCCGTAACATACTTTTCTTCAAAATCTTCATCAGGCACAAGCACATGATTTTCATTGAGAAATTCCTTTGTACCCAAAAGGACTTTGTCATTGCCCACCAATGCGGCAATACCGCCGTTGCAGACTATAAAATCTTCCGTTTCGGGAATTTCCTGCTCTCCCTGCTCCACCACCTGTTGCATTATATCAAGAAGGGGAGAATTGCCTGCTTTTATTGCCGCCGCACAGCAGAGTGTAGCCTTTTTTGAATCTGTGTGACCGAAGGTTTTTATGGAATGAATACTGCATGAGGCACCTTCCGTTATGTCGCATACATCAAATACGATGGCCTTTGTTTTTGTGGTTTCTGCGGCTGATCTGTAAGAAATTACGCTTGATTTGTTTTCTGCCAGCGAATTGTTTTCGCTGAAAAGCAGAAATGCCGCAGTCAGTGTGTATGACACGGGAAGACAGGTCATAAGCATAGCTGCAAATGCTGTTACCGCATTTGCAAAGCTCCTTGTTATGATACCGCATGCTACGCCGACTATAAGGGAAAATACGATCGCAAATATATAGGAGATATTGCCTGCAAAGGGCTTTGGAATGGCGTTTGTAAGCTTTTTTATTATTCCGGAAGTAAGCTGTACCGATGTGTTACAGCGTACACTCCCGTCATCGTCAGCATATTTGACCTTGACAGCACCTTCAATGCCGCTTTCCGAAAGAGGCTTGAACAGTGAAACAGCGTTGTTTCCGCCCATGATGCTTACAGCCAGTCTTGAGTTGTTTGTAAGCAATAATTTGGGAACTGTCATTGTCGTCATCATGAAAATTGCCGCAGGAGCAAGGATTCTGATGTTTTCGGGGAATGAATCGGACAGCGGTGCGGCTATTGACTGGATCAAAGCCGATATGAAGATCAGCAAACAGCCTGAGTTGAGCGTAAATTTCTTTTTTGATATGTCCCTGATCCCCTCGAGCAATTCCTTAATGCAGAATATGCATGAGAGTATGAGAAATATGATATTTATTACCGTAAAAACAGCAGGATCAAACGAACCGCTTTCAACGGACTTGTTAAATACTGCCGATATGATCGAAAGAATAATACCGAAAAGCAGTAATGCACATGTCTTTATAAGATGCTCTCTGCCTATTTTTTTCAGCTTATCGGAGGTGCTGCGAATATCCTGTTTTGAATTTATCTCAAAAACAGGTTCTTCTTCCTGCAGATCATTATTGTCGATAACATCAAAGAAACGACGGCTTTTTGTTTTTATGTCATTTTCTTTTTCTGATTCGGTTTCTTCAACAGGCTCAGCTTCACGGTCTGTATGTGCTGTTACGATCTGATCCTCTTCAATATCAAAATCCTTTGTCTGATCTTCATGCTTTTCTTTTTTATTTTTTTGTTTTCTTATCTTTGACTTTTTCTTTTTATCAGATTCGTCAAACTTGAAAAGCGGATCAAAAGCAGGAAAGGAGAGCTGACTTTCAGGCTCCATGCCCACATCGTCCGATGCGGTACGTGCGATAGCTCTGAGCTTTTCCGATTTTCCGAAATAGGGAGTTTCGCTTTTGATCAATTGATACGCACTGCTGAAGGGATCTGTCTCTTCGTCGGAGATTTTGCTTTCTACGGGAACCGCAATGCCTTCAGTCTCAGGATCGACCGATACAAGATCAGCCATAGTCTGCTGACCGGGAATGGCACTTTCTTCAAAACCGTCCTGTGCAGGGATACTGTCTTCTTCTTTAAGCTCCGGCATTTCCGCTTTGAGCTCGAATCTCTGATAATAATCCTGAGCCTTGAAGCCCGTATCATCGGTAAGTATCCTTCCCGAACGCTTTGTCAGTATATGATGCTCTGCGGCAGGATTTACTGCCAGATGGGGATCGATCTCACCGCATCGGGCAGAATCTGCATTTATATCGGGATTCTGATATTTTTTCGGTTCGGGAACAGTTCTTGTACTGCGTTTTCTCAGTTCCTGACCGTATTTATCAAGAAAATCGTCATAAACAGCGTCACGCTTCTGAGACTGTGTTTTTTTGACGGAAGCTTTTTGTATACTGCGTTTGTTTTTGCCGCTGACTTTTTTTTCAGCCATTTTTCATCACCGTAAATTTTACTTTGATCAATGTCTTGCCTTTGATGCTTCAAACATAAGTATGCTTGCCGCTACCGATGCATTCAGCGAATTGATATGGCCTTTCATCGGAATGGATACTACCACATCGGCGTTTTCTTTTACGAGTCTGCTGACACCGCTGCCCTCTGAGCCGACTATTATAGCCACAGCTCCCGACATGTCGGTTTCGTAGTAGGGCTTGCCGTCCATATCTGCGGCGTATACCCAGACGCCACGCTCTTTTATCTCATTGATCGTTGCGTTAAGGTTTGTGACTCTTGCAACAGGCATGTATTCAAGAGCACCTGCAGATGATTTGCCTACCGTGTAGCCGAGCCCTGTACTGCGTCTTGAGGGAATGATTACACCGTGAGCACCTGCAGCCTCCGCACTTCTGATGACTGCTCCCAGATTATGCGGGTCTTCCAGTCCGTCACAGATAATGATAAAGGGCGGTTCATTTTTTTCCTTTGCGTTGTCGAAAATATCCTCAACAGTGGAATATTCCTTTGCTGCGGCAATGAGTATAACACCCTGATGGTTACTGTGACCGCACATGAAATCGAGTTTTTTTATATCAACTTCTTTGACGGGGATCTTCATTTCAAGACACTGAGCAACCAGCGGAGCAACTGCCCCTTTTCTGTCACCTCGCTGAACCATAAGGCATTCCGCAGGACGGTTTGCCTTGAGAGCTTCTCTTACGGCATTTCTGCCTATGATAAGATCATCTCTTTCGGTTCTTTCCGGCTTTTCGGTCCTTTCTTTTTTTTCTTCGGTGTCACGGCGAGGTTTGCCGTTGAATTTATCGTTTCTGTTTTTCTTGTAGTCCATAATTAGCTCCGTAAATCAGAATTATCTCAGTCTTCATATCTTTAATTAATATATTATACTACTTATTTCTCTGTAATTCAATAGCTGAGTATTAATTCTTTGCAGAAAATGCGGAATTGTTTTAACCGTTACTCTTTACGACAAAAATATTCAATATAATTGAAGAATCCCTATTCACACTGTGACATTATTTTCATATCAGTCGATATATAATCTTCTTATTAAATCTATAGGTGGATAATGAAAATGTATGAAACGGGAAAATTAAACAGAAGCAAAAACAGTGACGATATTTTCAGGGTCGTAATTTCGTCATTTCTTAAACAGCTGATTGCGGCAGTGGGAGGATTTTTTTCCTCCTGTGCCTCATTTGACGGACTTGCTCCCTTCGGCATAGCACTTTCAGCGGCTGTTGTGCCTGAGCTTATACCTGCTTGCGTGCTCGGTTGCACTGCAGGTTATTTTTACATTTACGGCATGACGGTGCTGACACTCAGATACATAGCGGCGGCGGCGATTGCAGGAATTTTTTCATATCTTCTGAAACGAAGCTTCAAACCGAAATTTCACCGTTATTTCAGTTCGGTATCTTCCTTTTTTTCTGTTTTTGCCACAGGACTTATCCTTAGCATGTCCGTAACTGTTTCTGCCGATGAAATTTTACTTTACGGTGCAGAGGGTGCGGCGGCAGGTGCCACGTCGTGGTTCTTTGACCGTTTTGTAAACATCGGAACGGTTAAAAAAAGAGCATCACAGCTTTCGGGCAGTGAAACGGCGGCGGTGCTGGCAGTGTTTTGCGTATTGCTGTTGTCGCTGGGAAGCTTTCCGATATCGTTTTTTTCACTTTCCGTGATAGTCGGAGCTTATGCAGTTCTCGTGGCATCTGCCTTCGGCGGTGAAAAATACGGCTCGTTGACGGGAATCTGTGCAGGCGTTGTTCTCGGTTTTTCTCAAAGCACAGCTTTTGTTACCGGCGGAATTGCTCTGGGCGGTCTCCTTTCGGGAATTTTCAGCAAGAAAAACCGCTTTATAGCTTCGGTTATTTTCATTCTTTCCGTTGCGGTGACGGCTTTTTCTGCCGATGATGCTGCAATTGCGGCATACATCATTTATGATGTGGGAATTGCCGCCATGCTTTTTATCGTGACACCGAAAAAACTCAAAAAGCTGTATGTTGAGATTTTTTCGCTTTCCGATAACGGTGCATTTCTTCACGGTCAAAGAAAGATGATGAAAACTCGGCTGAAAACAGCTTCTGACGGTATGAATGAGGTCTCCTCGGTCGTAAAAGCAGTCGGCGGAATCTACAGAAGAAGAACGATACCGAAAAAAGAGAATGCCTATGCCGAAACCTGCAACAGAGTTTGTAAAAAATGCGAAAATTATAATTCTTGCTGGAATACAAACAACAGCGAGACATCGGACTTTTTTGAAAAGATATGCGAAGCATTGAAACATAACTCCGGATCTCAGGACAGAAAGATTCCCGAAAAATTTCTGAATATATGTCCGGATTCGGAAAAAGTTATAGCATCAATGGCTGCCGAACTTGAAAAATACAGAAATGCCATGCGTGAAGCGGCGAAAACAGGTGAGACGGTCAATATCGTTTCTGACCAGTTCAAATGTATTGCAGATGTGTTTTCTGAGCTTTCGGCGGGAATGGACGGCGAGGATGAATACGATGCAAACATGTCTGAGATGTTATCGGATTATATTGTAAATGAACTTGAGATACCTACTCTCAGCTGCGGAGTATTCAGAAGCATAAACGGCAATATATACTGTGAAATAAGTTTTCCCGACAAGATGAAGCCCGATACTCAGCTGATAAATGAAGCCGTTTCTGAGCTTACGGATATAAAATTCGAAAAGCCCGTTACGCTTCGTCTGGAGGACGGCACGACAAATCTTACCATGTGTCAGAAAACGAAGTACCGTGTTGAAAACGGAGCGAGACAGATAAGCTCTGACGGCGGAAAATGGTGCGGCGATACCTTCGACAGCTTTTATGACGGCAAGGGGAAATATTATATGATACTCAGCGACGGCATGGGAACGGGCAAAAAAGCGGCGGCGGATTCCGTCATGTGCTGTTCGCTGTGCTCATCTCTGCTCAGATCGGGCTTTCCCGCCGATGCAATACTCAGAATGATAAATTCGGCGATGCTTGTCCGTTCGGGTGAAGAATCCCTTGCCACACTTGATATTGCCGTTCTTGATCTTTACGAGGGAAATGTATGTTTTTATAAAGCAGGTGCGTCCTTTTCCGTTGCAATGAGGCATCTTAAAATGCTGAAGATCGAGAAGCCCTCACTGCCTGTGGGGATTTTAAGAGAGATCGCTTTTGAAAAGATAGAGCTGAATTTGCGGGACGGAGATGCTCTTGTGCTTATGTCTGACGGAGTTCCCAATTCCGCAGTTTCCGTCTGGCGTGATATACTGAAATCGGCTTCGGAATATGACGGTGAGGAGCTTGCGGACAAGCTGGCAAAAACAGCACATCTTAACAGTGAAAACGAAGCCCCCGACGATATAACGGTCATGACGGCGACAGTGTTGATCAATGAGTGAGCAATAATTTGTTTTTTTGATTTTCTTCTTGAAATATGTACATAATCGTTATATAATATTATCTTGGATGTATTTGTATTTATGTTACAAGGAGAAAAAATATGCTTGAACTTAAAAATGTCAGTTTTACTGTCAATGACGGCACATCTGAGCTGGACATTGTTAAAAATGTCTCCCTTACTGTGCCCGACGGTAAGCTTATCGTTATAACAGGTCCTAACGGCGGCGGTAAATCCACACTTGCAAGACTTATCATGGGTATTGAGAAGCCCACTGACGGTCAGATACTTCTTGACGGTGCGGATATTTCAGCAATGGCTATCAATGAAAGGGCAAAAATAGGTATCGGCTATGCCTTTCAGCAGCCTCCCAGATTCAAGGGACTTACCGTAAGAAATCTTTTAAGCCTTGCTCACGGTGCGGAGCTGCCCGAGGATCAGTGCTGTTCATACCTTACAAAAGTCGGTCTTTGTTCGAGAGATTATCTCAACCGTGAGGTGGATTCGTCACTTTCGGGCGGTGAGGTCAAGAGGATCGAGATCGCAACTCTTATGGCAAGGGAGCTTAAGCTTGCAATTTATGACGAGCCCGAAGCAGGCATTGATCTGTGGAGCTTTACAATGCTTGTTGAGAGCTTCAAGGCTATAATGTCAGACCGCAGGGAAAGTATAATCATAATCTCCCATCAGGAGAGAATCATGCAGCTTGCAGACGAGATAATCGTCATTGCCGACGGTTCTGTACGCAATCAGGGACCCAAGGATGAAATTTTCCCCCGTCTTATGAATGAGTTTGACGAGGGCTGTAAATTCAGAGGAAGTGAGGGTTAAATATATGGAAAAACTTGATCTTTCAATGCTCGGAAAAATCGCCGATCTAAAGGAAATACCTACTGTCGGTGCATATAATATAAGAAAAAACGGTGCAGGCGTTGAGCGTCATTCATCTGAAAATATTGAGATAGTTCAGAAGACCGATAAGCCCGGTATCGACATCAGAATAAAGCCCGGCACAAAGGCTGAAAAGGTGCATATACCCGTTATTATCACCGAAGAGGGTGTAAATGACGTTGTTTATAATGATTTTTACGTCGGCGAGGGTGCTGATGTCGAGATAGTCGCAGGCTGCGGAATTCACAACTCAGGCTGTCAGACCAGTGAGCATGACGGTATACACAGATTTTTCATCGGCAAAAATGCAAAGGTGAAATATGTGGAAAAGCACTACGGCGAGGGCGAGGGAACGGGCAAAAGGATACTCAACCCCACCACACAGGTGTTTATGGAGGAGAATTCCTACTGTGAAATGGAAATGGTGCAGATAGAGGGCGTTGACTCAACAATCAGAGACACCGATGCACATCTTGAAGCAGGGGCAAAGTATGTAGTTATTGAAAAGCTCATGACCCATGACGAGCAGATCGCCGAGTCGAATATGGTTATAAATCTCAACGGCAAGGATGCATCGGCTCAGATAATTTCCCGTTCCGTTGCAAAGGATAATTCAAAACAGGTCTTCAAGCCGACAGCCGTGGGCAATGCAGACTGCAAAGCCCATGTTCAGTGCGATTCTATCATTATGGATAACGCAAAAATAAACTCTGTGCCTGCAATTACCGCAAATCACGCAGATGCACAGATAGTTCACGAAGCCGCAATCGGCAGAATAAATAACGATCAGCTTCTCAAGCTCATGACCTTCGGCATGGATGAGGAGGAAGCAGAAAATGTTATCGTGCAGGGATTCTTAGCATAAGGAGTAAATATCATGCCTTTTATCGACTCTAAAATATCGGTCAAAGTATCAGACGAAAAGAAAGAAGTAATAAAAGCAAAATTAGGCGAAACGATGCCCATACTTCATAAGTCCGAAACCTACCTCATGGTAGGCATCAGCGATGATTACGACCTGTGGATGGGCGGCAGGAAGCTCGATAAGGGAGCTTATGTGTCGGTCAGCCTTTTCGGCAATGCGAAAGCCGATGACTATGAAAAAATGACCGCAGCTATATGCGATCTTTATGAGAAAGAGCTGGGGATTCCCGGCTCGTCGGTGTATGTGACTTATCATCCCGTGTCCGACTGGGGCTGGAACGGTAATAATTTTTAATAAGTGACAGATAAAAACAGTCCTGAAGCTTCAGGACTGTTTTTTACTGCCCCTTTTTGATTACTATTTCAATGTTTTTAATTACGTAGCATAACTGTAGTTATAAATTGATTTTTGTCTTTCAAAAACTCCCAATCAATGTCACCATTATATTTTTTTAATGTATTTGAAACACTCTTTAAACCTAATCCATGAACAGTTTTATCTTTTTTAGTTGTGATTAATCGATTGTTGTTGATAGTTGGAGATTGCTCACAACTGTTGGATATTATAATAACCGTATATGAATTACGGTTATCAGTTTCAAATGTTATTGATTTATCTTTAGTTATTCCGGCAGCTTCTATTGCATTGTCCAATAAATTATCTAAAATTGTAACTAAATCAAAATCATCAACAAAAGAAAGGTTATTTAACCTGACGTCAAATGTAAAGTTAATTCCTTTTAATTCACATTCTGTTTTGTATCGGTTTAATATTACATCCAATGTCATATTACCACTATTGCATACTTTACTGTATTCAGACAGGTTATTTGTCATTGTTTGTATGTAATCATCTATTATAGGATCTGTATTTAAATCTTTGATTGCAGTCAGATGATTTTTTGCATCATGTGCATAAATTAACAATTGTTGGTTTTGGTGCTCCAAAATATCATAATAGTTTTTTTCTGTTTGCAATCTGGTGAATTCACTTTTAAGCAGAATAAATTGGTTCTCTTTTTCTATATTATGCTGATATGTTATAAAAAGAAAAACTGTTGCACTAAATAACAGAACACTTATAATCGCCAGCATTATTTGATTTGTTTCGCTTATAATTTCACGTGCACAGATATACCAAAATGCTAAAAGTGATAGCGTTACTGATATGGGGAAAATATAAAAGCTAATTGGAAATTTTACATTAGCATTATCTTTTTTTACTATTCTTGCAAGAACCAAACAAGTAATAAAATATAGCGTTTTAGATATGATTCCTTCAATTAATAATAAATAAAAATTTGAATTATAGTCGTTGATATCAGAATTGGATATTACTGATATTATAAATATTGTTGCAAATTCCAGTGCTGTAGAAAAAATAACGAGTAACGCAGAATAAAAAATTGCTTTTTGTGTCTTTATTCTAAAACATAATAATACAAATATTATATTAATTAATAAGAACACTGAAGTGTTTATCCAAATAGTATTGGAAAATAGTAAATTTATAACAGCTCCTGTTTCAAAAAACAATATGCCTATAAATGTACACTTTATCGGAGACATTTTTCTATCAGCTATTTCAGAAAAGAAGACATATGAAATCAACATTTCTAAAAAGTATACAAAAAAAGCTGAAATAAAATTTAGCATATCATCGTCTCCTTAAATATTCAAACCAATATTTATGAAAAGCAGATTGTTTTCTTGGTGCAATGGGGATTCTATCATTGTTGTTTAAGTAGAGTTCGGTATATTTATATATATCAATATGATGAAGATTTACTAAAAAAGATTTGTGTACTTGATAGAAAAATGAAGTTGGTAAAACTTCGTTCCAATATAAAAAACCTTCTCTTGTAAAAAATTCACCTTCAGTTGTAACAATTATTATTTTTCTGCTTTCGCTTTTAATATATATGATGTTATCAATCAAAATTCTTTTCTGCATTTGGTTGTCATATAAATAGATGTCAACATAAGATTCATCAATATATTCCATAGCTTTATCTAATCCGGAATAAAGTCTGTCAACATTAAAAGGCTTTTCAAAAAATCTGAATGCTCTTAAATCCATTGCATCATCCTGATAGCCGTTGTATGCTGTAACAAAGAAGATGACTACTTTGTTGTTTCGCTTTTTTAATTCTTTGGCTAATGATATTCCGTTGATTTCGTCCATTTCTATATCTAAAAAGACCAGATCATAAGAAGTGTTATTATAAAAAATTTCATTTGAACTTGTTGTTGCATCAATAGTAAATTTAGCAAATCGGTTGTTCATGTATTGCTCAATATGAAGCTTCAGATCTGATAAATATTTTATTTCATCATCACAAATCAAAATTTTCATAATTAAAAACTCCTTAAAAATGCCCTTGCCGGTAGTTTAACCGACAAGGGCATTTTAACATGATTTTTTATAGCAGTCAACTATTGTTGATTTCTTCTATGTAAAATTTTAATAATTTGCTTAATGTTTTTTGCTGGTCAGTAGGCAGACTTTTTATTAAAGTCATTACTTCATTACAATCTTCTGAAATTTTCCCTATTAAATAGTAATCGGGAGTCTCACCTAATTCATTACATATTTTACAAATAAATTTAGTGGTAGGAATATATTTTCCTCTTTCGATGCTGGAAAGATGATTTTTTGAAAAACCAATAGTTTCCGCTAATTCCTCTTGACTTAGACCTTTTTCTTTTCGTTTTTGCATTATTCGAATGCCTATCAGTTTCTTTTCCAATCTCATAAAACATCACCACTTTATTCTATGTTACCATTTGAAATTAAAAAGTAAAACAATGTATTACGGAATAAATCTGTAAAATATTTATTTTTATACAAAAAATTTTTGATAGTTCTGTAAAATATTTAATAATTGCAAAAATACCATATTTTATTGCACTTGTGTAAAGTGTATTGAGTGAATATGTATAAAATGATATGCTTTAATCGAAAGGATGTATGCAATTATGACCAAATCCAAAAAGATAATAGCAAAAGTTGCAAAATTTGCTGCTGAAAAATCTTTGTCAAGAGATGCAAATAGCACAACTTGTGCAGCGATTTATCAGCCTAAAGCACCTCTTGGATTAGATCGTTTTAAGAAAACA
>CAZTFS010000015.1:0-28047 GCA_964613045.1 uncultured Eubacteriales bacterium | reverse complement strand
CGACAAATTATTGTTTGCTGAACAGTGCTTCTCTCACCGTTTTTGCTCTTATTTCGTCTCTTTCGTCACTGCTTAAATTCTCACCGTTTGCACATGACAGCGTTGCCGCCTGCATGGTCTCGGTCATCTCGTTGAGCTTTGTGATATCCGCATCAATTATCTTGTACGTTGCACCGAGTCGTACCCATGAGAACAGGTCAAGCATTTCGTCTGTGCTCAGAAGTCTTGCGGTGGACAGAATGCCGTAGGATCTGTTGATCCTGTCAAGAATATTTACGTTCTTTACAAATTCTTCTCCTGCGGTACGTTCCTGAGTTGCTATCTGCATTGCGATGGATTTTAAGTTGTCAAGTGCACTCTGCTCGGAAATGCCTAAGGAGACCTGATTGCTTAACTGATAAATGTCGCCTTTTGCGTCTGTTCCTTCGCCGTATGTGCCTCTTATCGTAAGACCTAATTTTGAAACTGTTGATGACAGACGTGACATCTGATTGCATTTTGAAAGAGCAGGCATGTGCATCATAACGGAAGCTCTCATGCCCGTGCCGAGATTTGTGGGGCACTGGGTAAGATAACCGATTCGCTCGTCAAAGGCAAACTTGAGCTTGGAATCAAGCAGATCGTCAATTTTGTTAGCCAGTTCAAATGCACCTTCAAGGTCAAGACCGCATTTTATGACCTGAATACGGACATGATCCTCTTCGCAAAGCATGATGCTTACTGATTCATCTTCGGAAAGAAGGAGTGCTCTGCCTTTCTGCGGTGAAGCAAATTCGGGGCTGATAAGATGTCTTTCTGCCGCTGCGACAGCCTGTTTCTGAGTAAGCTGCTGCATTTCGATATAGCGGAGCTTGAGTCCCGATACGTCGGAGAGTGCATCTCTTACCAGACGGCATATATTTTCTTTTCCCTGAGTGTCAAGACGGCAGGGGAAAGGATAGTCCTCAAGATTTCGGGCAAATCTTATTCTTGTGCTTAATACAACGTCGTTGTTGCTTTTTGTTTCATACCACTTGTTCATCACTTAACCCTCCATTTCCTTTATCTCATCACGGAGCTGAGCCGCTTTTTCAAAATTCTGCTCGTCAATGGCTTTGTTGAGCTGTGCTTTTAGTTCGTTGAGCTTGTGTGCTTTTTTTACTTCTTCGCCTGCACCCTGAGGGAATTTGCCCTGATGGGTTGTGTTGCCGTGAATACGCTGAAGTGAGGGCTGAAGCTTGTCGAAGAAGGTCTTATAACAATCCGCACAGCCTATCATACCGCTTTTTGCAATATCGTCAAAGGTACAGCCGCATTTTTCACAGCGGATAACTCTGTTGCTCAGCTTGCTGACGGGGATATCGCCGAAAAATCCGCCGAACAGGTCGCTTAAATTAAGACCGAATCCCGAAAAAACGGTGTTGTAGCCCAACGCCTGAGCACAGTGTGAGCAAAGATGAGTTTCAGCTGTTTCGCCGTTGATAATTCTTTTAAGATGTGTAGTGGCTTCATTTTTGCCGCAGTTTTGACATAACATAAAATATCTCTCCCTTTATAATATTGATATGATTTTTAAAATTTGATACGGTAAATTAAAATTTAAATTACCTGCATGCTAAAAGCATCTGTTTAAGTATCGCCGCTCTGATTTTTCCTCTGTACTCAGCAGGAACGGATTTGTAGCAGTTTTCATTCATTGCCGCAAGAATGGGCTTTGCTGTATCAACCGACAGAATGTCGCTGTGGTTAAGATTTATGATTATCGCTCTTGCCGATTGCTCGCCGATGGTGTCACCCACGGAATTAATTATATGCATCAGCAGTTGATCCTTTGCCGAGTAATTTATTCTTGTGATTTTTATATATCCGCCGCCGCCTCTCTGACTTTCGACGGTGTAGCCCCGTTCGGGGGTGAAGCGTGAAGATATAACATAATTTATCTGACTTGGTACACAGCCCAGCTGTTGAGCCAGCTCGTTACGCTTTATCTCGGCTCTTCCCGATTCTTCAAGCATCGACATCAGTATGCCGGCTATATCGTTGCTCAGACTCATATTTCTTCATCTCCTTTATATGTTAATTTTGACTTTGACTATCTTTGACCTTTTCAATTTTTATTATAGTCAGTTTTTCAGAAAAGTCAAAGGTCAAAAAAGGTCAAAAAACATATGCTGTTTTAATTTATCTCGCATATTCTCTTGTATTCTTTAATTTTTAATAAAATTTCTTCATTTTTCTCGATTTTTGAATTTGTCAAATGCCGATTGACTTTTTTACGATATTGTTATATGATTATATATTAAGATACTATATAATTTGGTGAAACAGATGCTTGATAAACTTGTTAATGTTGAAAAAAGATTTGAGGAGGTAAATGCGTTGCTGTGTAACGGCGATGTAGCTTCCGATATTGAAAAATATACTTCTCTTATGAAGGAGCTCAAACAGCTTACCCCTGTTGTCGAGAAGTTCAGAGAGTACAAAAAAGCAGAAGAGACCATGAAGGAAGCCCGTGAAATGCTTGATGCAGGCGGACTTGACAGGGATTTCAAAGAAATGGTTCAGGAGGAATTTGAGCAGGCAAAGGCAGATATTGAGCTGTTTGCCGAGGAGCTTAAAATTCTGCTTTTACCCAAAGACCCTAATGACGACAGAAACGTAATCGTTGAGATCCGAGGCGGAGCAGGCGGTGAGGAAAGTGCACTTTTTGCCTACGATCTGTACAGAATGTATTCTATGTACGCCGAAACAAAGGGATTTAAGACAGAGGTTATGAACCTTAATGAGACCGAGCTTGGCGGTATCAAGGAGATAAGCTTTATGATAAACGGCGACGGAGCATACTCACGCTTTAAGTTTGAAAGCGGTGTCCACCGTGTACAGCGTGTTCCCGAAACCGAATCGGGCGGCAGAATACACACTTCGACCGTTACCGTTGCAGTTCTTCCCGAAGCACAGTCTGTTGAATTTGAGCTGAACGAAGCCGACCTTGTTTTTGAGACCTACAGAGCAAGCGGTGCAGGCGGTCAGAAGGTCAATAAGACGTCCTCAGCCGTTCGTGTTATCCACGTGCCCACAGGAACTGTTGTGGAGTGTCAGGTGGAACGAAGCCAATATCAGAATAAAGACAGAGCCGTTGAGCTTCTGCGTTCAAGGCTTTATAACGAAGAGTGCCGTAAACAGCAGGAAGCTATCGACGGCGAAAGACGTTCTCAGGTGGGTACAGGCGACCGAAGCGAGCGAATCAGGACTTACAATTTCCCTCAGGGAAGAGTTACCGATCACAGAATCGGACTTACGCTCTATAAGCTTGACACGATTCTCAACGGCGATCTTGATGAAGTGATCGATGCACTCATTACTGCTGACACGGCGGAGAAAATGAAAAACAATTCATAATTAAGAATTGTAATTTTGGTGGTATAATTGAAAAATACAAAAAAGCTTATAACACAAAATCTGAAGGATATAAATGATATAAAAACTGCGGCGGAGATACTTCTTGGCGGCGGTATCGTTGCCATACCCACCGAAACAGTCTACGGGCTGGCTGCCGATGCATTCAATGATGAAGCGGTCAGAAATATTTTCGTAGCCAAGGGAAGACCGCAGGATAATCCGCTGATAGTTCATATTTCCTCTTTTGAGCAGATTTATTCTCTTGCAAGGGAAGTCCCCGACAGTGCAAAAAAGCTTGCCGATAAATTCTGGCCGGGGCCTCTGACCGTAATTCTTCCTAAGAAAGACACTGTTCCCGATGTGACAAGCGGCGGACTTGACACGGTTGCAATAAGAATGCCTTCGCATCCCGTTGCAAACAGGATAATTGAGCTGTCCTGTCCTCTTGCTGCTCCGTCGGCGAATATTTCGGGCTTTCCCAGTCCCACATCCTTTGAGCATGTGGAAGCTGATATGATGGGCAGAGCTGATGCAATATGTGACGGCGGAGATTGTGCCGTGGGTGTGGAATCGACCGTTATTACGCTTGCAACGGAAGCTCCCGTGCTTCTTCGTCCGGGGGGTGTTACCCTTGAACAGCTGAGAGAAGTTCTCGGGGAAGTAAGGGTTGCCGATGCGGTTCTCAATCCCATGAAAAAGGATGAAAAAGCGGAATCTCCCGGCATGAAATATAAGCACTATTCTCCGAAAGCCGAGCTTACCGTGGTAAGGGGAAATATAAAAGAATTTGTTTCCTTTGCATCTTCTTCCGATTTTGATTCAATACTTTGTTTTGAGGGTGAAGAAGAATTATTTGAAGATAAAATAACCGTGACCTTCGGCTCAGTCAATGACCCTCTTTCTCAGGCTCAGCGTCTTTTTGATGCACTCAGAGAGCTTGACGAAAAAGGTGCGAAGCGTGTTATCGTCAGAAGTCCGTCAAAAAACGGGGTTGGTCTGGCAGTCTGTAACAGGCTTTACCGTGCGGCGGCATTCAGATTTATTGATGCCTTCAAACGTCCCGTTGTGGGGCTTACAGGACCTACAGGTGCAGGAAAAGGGTATGTTGCAGAATATATGAAGACACTCGGCTGTTTTGTCTGCGATACCGATAAGGTCGCCCGTGAAATCACGGTCAAGGGTTCTCCGTTTCTGTCAGTTCTTAAAGAGAATTTCGGCGATGATATTGTTGACGAAAACGGTGAGCTTAAAAGAAAGCTCCTTGCAGGGCGTGCATTCTGTGATAAAGAGCATCAGCTTCTTCTTAATTCGCTTATGCATCCCGAGATAATCAGAATTGCCCGTGAAAGATGCATCGAAGCTCTCGAAAACGGTGCAAATGCGGCAGTTATTGATGCTCCGTTGCTGTTTGAATGCGGTGCGGATAAGATCTGCGATACGGTTATCAGCGTTATCGCTCCGAAGGATATCCGCACAAAGCGTATCATGGAAAGGGATAATATAACCCTTGAAATGGCTCAGAATCGCATGTCAGTTCAGCATGAGGACAGCTTTTATACGGAAAAAAGTGAGTTTGTTGTGCGTTCCTATTCTGATTTTAACGTATCTGACGAGCTTGAGCCCTTTGAGCAAAAGTATCTGAAAGAGGTGTGATTATTGGCGAAAGAGCAAAAGAAAAAACGCCCTTTTACATCATTTATGATATTTTTACTGGTGTGTGTAATTGCAGTTTTATCCTTTCGGGTAATATCGGATATGCTCATGGAGTTCCTTTATCCTAAGAAATATTCCGAATATGTTGAAAAATACGCCGCAGAATATGAAATAGACGAGTATTTGCTCTATGCCGTCATCAGAACGGAAAGCGGATTTGACCCCGAAGCGGTATCTGAAGCCGGTGCAAGGGGACTGACTCAGATAACAGAGGACACCTTTGACTGGCTGCTTACAAAAACAGGAGAGGATCACGTTTTTGACGATCTTTTCACGCCTGAAATATCAATAAAATACAGTGCTGTGTTTCTGTCGATACTTCAGAAAGAATACGGCGTGACCGAAACGGTGATAGCCGCATATCATGCAGGCATGGGACACGTGTCTTCATGGCTTGATGATCCGCAGTATTCATCTGACGGACAGCATCTTATCACAACGCCCATCTCCGATACCAATTACTATATTGAAAAGGTTACGGATGCGATGGATAAATATTATAAAATTTATGAAACGGGAGAGTAATTTCCCTGTTCGGAGGTAAAATATATGGATAAAACTTATGTTGAAGAGCTTAAGGAGAAGCTGTTTTATAAAACGAAGCACGCTTCTGAGCTTATGACTGATGACGAGATCGAGGACGCAGACGGTTTTTGCGAGGGCTATAAGGACTTTCTTGATAAGGGAAAGACTGAGCGTGAAGCAGCCGCCGAGATAATCTCTCTTGCAAAAGCAAACGGCTTTGTGGAGTTTATTCCCGGAGAAAAATACACTCAGGGCGAGAAGATATACTACAACAACAGAGGCAAGTCTGTTATTCTTTGTGTTATCGGTAAAAAGAGCATCATCAACGGCGTGAAAATTGCCGCTGCACATATTGATTCTCCCCGTCTTGACTTAAAGCCCAATCCCCTTTATGAGGACAGTGCAATGGCACTTTTCAAGACCCATTACTACGGCGGAATCAAAAAATATCAGTGGACTGCCATGCCTCTTGCACTTCACGGTGCGGTCGTTCTCAAAGACGGCACGGTTGTAAATGTCAATGTGGGTGAAGATGATGACGATCCTAAGTTTGTCGTTACCGATCTTCTTCCTCATCTGGGTGCAAATCAGGGCAAGAGAACACTTTCCGACGGTATCAGAGGTGAGGAGCTGAACATTCTCGTAGGAAGCAGACCCTTTAAGGATGATGATTCTTCAGAAGCTGTCAAGCTGAATATTCTCAATATTCTTTACGAAAAGTACGGCTTTACCGAGGCTGATTTCCTTTCTGCCGAGCTTGAGGCTGTGCCTGCGTTCAAGGCAAGCGACATCGGTTTTGACAGAAGCATGATCGGTGCTTACGGTCATGATGACAGAGTCTGTGCTTATCCTGCCGTTATGGCAGCTCTTGATGCGGAGGATCCCGAATTTACCGTTATGTCTGTACTTACCGATAAGGAAGAGATCGGCAGTGACGGCAATACAGGTCTCAATTCCTCCTACATGAAGTATTTTATCAATTATCTTGCAGCTATGGAGGGCTATGACGGCTATGAGGTTATAAGAAGATCCGAGTGTCTTTCTGCCGACGTTACAGCCGCATTCGATCCCACCTTCCCCGATGTTATGGAGAGAAGAAACTCAGCATTTATCAATAAGGGCGTCGCTGTAATGAAGTACACAGGCTCAAGAGGAAAGTCAGGCACATCCGATGCTTCTGCCGAGTTTATGGGTAAGGTCAGAGCAATGCTCGACAACGCACATGTTATCTGGCAGGTCGGCGAGCTTGGTAAGGTTGACGAAGGCGGCGGAGGAACAGTGGCAAAGTACGTTGCAAATCTTGATATTGATGTTGTTGATATCGGCGTACCCGTCCTTTCCATGCATTCACCCTTTGAGACCGTTTCAAAAACTGACGTCTACATGGCATACAAGGCATTTTCGGAGTTCTTCAAGCTTAAATAATCCGAAATGCATAATGCATAATTACAAAAAATCCGCCTTTTCGGGCGGATTCTTTCATTTAACGATCAATTTTATAAGCATTGTAATTGCGTACAGAACCGGCTGGTGGACAAGGTAAATTATCAGTGCTTGTCTTCCGATCTGAGGCAGTACGGGTATTCTTGCAGTGTAAAACCACCGTGGGAATTTGTTTTCCTTAATGTAATATCCCAGCCACGTGCCGAAAAGGAACACGAATATCCATGGCAGAATGGGGAAGTAGTCGTAACTGACGAAGCCTTTGTAGGTCCAGCCGAATATCCACAGATTTTTTGACTCAAATTCGATATTATTAACACACCATGAGGATATGACCGTTCCTGCAACGGCGAATACGGGTACAAGCCATTTCGGCAGAGCTTCCCAAAACTTGCCCGTAAGACCGTAAAAAAGCATACATACTGCCAACAGATGAAGCACACCGAAAATTATGGGCATACCGATGAGATAGGTCACGATGGTGATTATTCCTGCGGCTGTCAGTGTCAGGAAACCACGTTTCAGATTGCTTCGGGAAAATCTTGAAGAAACTCCGCTAAGTCCGATGAAAACACCTGCGAATACGAAGTGAAGCCTGTCAAAAACAGGGTTTGTGAACAGCCATTCGGGTGCATCGAGAAATTCCACAAGGTCGTAGAAGAAGTGGTGCAGTACCATGAGAACTACTGCAAGACCTCTCAGTGCATCAATGAAATCAATTCTCTTTTTTCTTTGTTTATCCATTATTTAACTTCCGTAAGGTGAAGCGTAAGGCTTTCGCCGTCACGCCATATCTTGCCTGTAATATTAAGTCCTGCATTCATAAGAAGTGCACCGGAGTAAACCTCGCCGTCAGCTTCATTTTTATATAGCTTATTTTTGTCGAGCCCTTTGAGCTTGATAAACTGTACGTCGGCAAATTTTTCCAGAGTGATCACGACTGTAACAAGAGCCTCCGATTTGTCGGGTGAAACAAAGCTCCATGCACATTTGTATGTGTCATAATAAGGATCAATTATACGGTACAGATCGCCGTAATGGATAAGATCGTAATATTTATGATAATCCCTGACCTGCTGCTTGACGATATCCTTGTCCTTTGCAGTCAGCTTCGTGGGGTCAAGCTCATAACCGAATGTGCCCCAGAGTGCAACGTTGCCCTTTGTTTCGTAGCCTGTTCTGTCTGAAGCGGAAACATGAGCACCCATTGCTGAAGCAGGATAACACAGGGAAGTGCCGTACTGAATTGAAATTCTCTCGATAGCATCGGTGTTGTCACTTGTCCATATCTGAGGTGAGTAGTAGAGCATACCGGCATCAAAACGTCCGCCGCCGCCCGAACAGTTTTCAAAGAGAATGTGGGGGAAGCTTGTGACAAGTCTGTTCATAAGGTCGTAAGTGCCCAAAATGAATCTGTGGAAAAATTCCTTTGACCTGTCGGCGGGAAGAAGTGCTGAGCCTGCTTCTGAAATATTGCGGTTGAAGTCCCATTTCAGATAGCTGATATTGTTCTTTGAAAGCACGTCGTACATCTGATTCCAGATATTATCCCTTACATCTTCTCTGGAAACGTCGAGAACGTACTGATTTCTGCCTATGGAGCTTTCTCTGTTCGGAACATGAACGTACCAGTCGGGATGAGCTCTGAAAAGATCGGAATCGGGGGAGATCATCTCCGGCTCGTACCAGATGCCGAATTTCATGCCCAGAGCATTGACTTTTTCAACGAGCACTCCGAGACCGCCGGGAAGCTTTTCTTCGTTAACATACCAGTCGCCCAGCGAATTTGTATCGTCATTGCGTTTTCCGAACCAGCCGTCGTCCATAACGAGCATGTCAATGCCCAGTTCCTTTGCGTTTTCAGCGAATGCCACCAGCTTGTCTGTATCAAAATCAAAATATGCGGCTTCCCAGCTGTTAATGAGAAGGGGACGTTTTTCATGTTTATATTTGCCTCTTACAAGGTTGTTTATATAAAGTCTGTGAAAAATTCGGCTCATTTCGCCCAGACCCTTGTCGGTGTATACCATAACGGCTTCGGGGGACTGAAAACTTTCGCCTGCATCAAGATGCCATGTAAAATCAGTGGGATTTATACCCATGATAACACGTGTAGTTCCCGAAAAATCACATTCTGCACTGAATTCAAAGTTTCCGCTGTAAACAAGATTGAAGCCGTATGCATCTCCCTGATCTTCGTCAGCACCGTGCTTTAAAAGAGCCGCAAAGGGATTCTGCGTATGGCTTGATGCACCTCTTTTTGACTGAATGCCCTGAATACCGTGTGCGAGAGCTCTCTGTTCACGGCTTCTTTCCTTTGCATGTCTGCCGTAAAGAGTGATAAGGTCGTAATCCATTGAGGGCAGATCAAGACACATGCTGAACACTCTCTCAATGTCAACTGCGTTCTTGCCGTTATTTGTGACCTTAACGCTTCTTGTTATGGCGTCAAGCTCCTTGAAAACAGTGTAATAAAGAGTGACGTTTACGCCTGTGACCTTGTCCTCGGTGAGTATCTCCAGGGTGTCAGCCTCATCATCATTGTTAAGATAAGTGTGGGGAAGAGGTGAAATATCGGGCTTTCCCTTGCAGATCTTATGGCTGATATAACGGATATCAGTAACGGAGTTACCGTCAGCATTTTTGATCGCAAGAGCGGAAATTCTGAAATCACCGCTGCCGTTGCAACCGTATTCCATAGGCTCAACATCAGAAGAGAAATTCTCATGAGCAATATGGGGATTTGCAGGGCTGAAAGATGCGTTTTTATGTCTTTTTATATTTCCCCACAGATTGCAGTCGGGAATATATGCACCGTAATAGAGATTGAGAATGTAGTTCTCATCATAAATTCCGATAACGTAGCTTGTATTTTTTGTGTCAAGCTTTAATATATTTTTTTCTTCAATAAAAGAGATCATAATTATTCCTCCGAAAAAAAGTTCAAATTTATTTTAGCAGATAATGACTGTAAATACAAGAGAAATTTAAAACAGAACAAATTTTCGAAAAACACTTGACAAATCTGATAAAATCAATATAATGGAATATAGGGAACATTTGTTTTGATATCGGCGAAATACTGCTTTACATATTTTTGAATTTTCTGTAAAAAATGATGCCGAAAAATGCAGAAGATTTTATCGGAAAAAATTAAAAAAAACAGCACAAAGGGCAAAAAGAAAAAGCCTTAAAAACCTCGGTGTTTCGGGGGCTCAGCCATGATGAAAAACGGACAGGTGGCAACGAAAGGGCAACGAAGCGGCAACGAAGCGGCAACGAAGGGGCAACGAAGCGGCAACGAAGGGGCAACACCTATAGATTGTAATAATGAAGAGATTGTAATAGTGTAATAATGAAGAGAGTGTGTAAGAAAACACGCACAGGGAAAGTTAAATATTTTTTCTCCTTTTGATTTTTTTGAAAATATCCCCGAAACTGTATGCCGACGAAAACGGGAATTTTTTGAAACAAAAAAGAGACTGTTCATCACAGTCTCTTGAATATCTTTATTTCTGCAAAGCAGTTACTGCGGCATAAGCCTGTAAGAACTGAGAATCTTCATTCAGATCGTCAGTTTCAGCCGTCAGCTCACATGAATAATCGGGAACTACGCCCACGCCGTCATAGCAATCGCTTGTGTAGGGCAACAGTTCTGCAACTGTCAGTATTACCGCACTGCCGTCTGACATTTCGAATATCTTCTGATATGTGCCGTTTCCCGCAGTTGTTTTTCCCACGACCGTGCCTTTGCCGAAATCTCTGATGTCACATGCAAGGAGCTCGCCTGCACCCGATGTGTTTCCGTTGACGATAACTGCAACAGGCATATTTATGCTGTCAGAATCGGCAGAAAATATCTCGATATTGTCGTTGTTTTTATCAACAGCCGTTGCAATTGCCTGTGTTCCCTCTGTTGCAATGGGAACGATCATGTCAATTATGTCTGCGGCAGCTGCAATATTGATGCTGTCGGTATCTCTTACATCGATGACAAGGGAAGTGACAGCGTTGTTTTTGAGGGTATTATACGCATTTGTGAATTCGTCGGGAGTTTTGTCGGTGAAATCCGATATCCTGATATAACCCGATGAACCGAATTTTTCATAGGAAACGGACTTTTGCCGAGTGCCGTCCTCGTTAAGACCTGCCATGCGGTTCTGATACAGAGCATATTCTTCGGCGGTAAGCAATGCATTTGTGCCGTCAAGACCTGCAAGATATCCCTCGGAAATGCCTGCGTTGACAGATTCATCTTCCGCTTCGCCGTAATAATTGTTCCTGACAAGACTGTCTATCTGAGCAAGTGAATCATACATCTTCTCCCGCCGTGGAATGTCTTCCATCAGCTCGCTGTAGATATTCATAGTGATGACAGTCGTTATTAACACGGTTATTACCATAAGCAGAATTGATATTGAAAGTGCCAATCCTACGGAAATTTTTTTGTGCATAGCCTGCTCCTATACGGAAATATATTTGGAAGGATCAACTCTCGAACCGTTTATACGTACTTCAAAATGGAGGTGCGGACCCGATGAATTACCTGTGCTTCCGACCTTACCTATGGTTTGACCCTTTGATACGGATTGACCTGCACTGACGGAAAGTGAACTGCAGTGTGCATATAGTGTTGAAAGACCGTTACCGTGGTCGACAACAACATAGTTGCCGTAGCTCCAATGGTAAGCTGCCGTTACGACTGTTCCGCTTTCTGCGGCAGATATTGCCAAGCCGTATGAGCCGCCGTAAACACTAAGGTCAAGTGCACCGTGGTATTCGCCTGTTGAGTTTCTGTAGAAAGGTGATGTTACGTATACACCGGAGTGCTGCAGGGGACATATAAGTCCCGAGGAATTAGCCAGTGTACCTGTACCTGACGATGCGTTCTGCTGAATCAATTTTTCTATCTGCTTGTCAAATTCATTGATAGCTTTTTCGTATTCGGCGATCATTGCCTTGTACTCGGCACTTTCGTCGTTAAGGGATTCAAGGTAATTACTGCTCTCGTTAACCTTCTGAAGAATGACGTTTTGATTAGCTTCAACTTTTGCCTGATTTTCCTCTACAGCATACTGCATTGTTTCGATCTCGGCAATTTTTGCGTCGATTTCTTTCTGAAGGCTGACGATATTTTCTTTTTCAATGTCTATCTGAGCAACAGCCTCGTCAATAATATCGATATCTTCATTGATGCTGTCAATGAGATCCTGCTCGTAATCCGCAAGACTGCTGAGAAACTGAGCTTTTGTAAGATACTCGGAAAAATCGTCTGAGCAAAGGAGAACTTCAAGGGCTGATGTTTCGCCGTTGATGAAATTGCTTCTGATTATTTCTTCGAGTTCATCATATTTTGCGTCAATTTCCTCTTCTTTTTCGAGTATCTGAGCGTTGTACTCGTCGATCTTGTCGTTGAGATCGTCTATCTGATTCTGAAGTTCCTCATTCTGAGCGTTATAGTCGTCTATCTTGCTCTGATAAGCGTCGATCTGCGACTGATAAGCATCTATCTGCTCCTGATACATTGCGACCTGACTGTCCAGCTCTTGGATATAAGATTTGACTTCTTTTATATCGCCTTTGAGTGCATCGATCTTTTCCTGAGCTGCATCGATCTTGTTTTCGTACTGCTCGATCTTGTCTTTGTACTCGTCTATTTTGCTGTCCTGTGCAGATGCTGACATCCGGTAGGAGAGAAATGTTGTAAAAAGCAGTGTGAATGCCAGAAGCAATGACAGGATTTTCTTTTTTGTTGAAAATTTAGTCATTTGCAACCACCTTTCCGTGCTCCTTGAGGTATTTACCCAAGGACATGAGAGAACCTGCCGCACCGGTAGTAATACCTGTCACAAGGAATGTTACGATCAGACCGATCGCACAGTCCTTAAAGGGAACTATAGTGTTGCCCAGTATGGAGAACATTTCCGACAATACTCTTTCTGCTGCGTAATACAGTCCGAAAATGAATCCGTAGGAAACAACAGCCGAAATTATACCGATAAGAATACCTTCAACAAGGAAGGGCCAGCGGATAAACCAGTTTGTTGCACCGACAGCCTTCATGATGCTTATTTCAAGGCTTCGTGAGAACATTGTTATTCTTACGGTGTTTGCAATAATGAACAGCGATACGATAAGGAGAATGATAACCACTGTTACGCTGATAACAGTGACTGAATTCTGCAAAGTGGCTATTTTTGCGGCAAGCTCACCGTTTTCCCGTACATGAAGTACGTTTTCAAATGCCGATATATACGAAACTGTCGAATCAAAATCTTCCATATCTTCAACAGTGACTTTGTACGCATTGGGCAGAATACTGCTGTCGATGCCGTCGAGCATGTCCGCAGAGCTTCCCATTGAATACATTACCGAGCTGAATGATTCATCACGGGAAACATACGTGCAGTCCCTGATGTTATCAAGCCCGAGTATCTGATCTTGCAGAGCATCCTCCTGTTCGGGAGTTGCTTCGTCCTCAATGAATACCATGACAACGTTCTGCTCACCGACCTTGTCAATAACTGACTGGATATTTGCATAGAGAAGGTACGCACCGCCGATAAGTATCATACAGGAGAGCATGACGGTTACAGAAGCTATTGTCATGAGCTTGTGAACCCTGATGTTGCGGAAGCCTTCTTTTGTAAGATAACGAAGATTAAAGCGGCCTTTGTTGAACTTGTTTTTACGACTCATCGCTGTCACCTCCGTCGTCTGATACGGTGCTTGCTGCCTCGGCAGGTGATTCTTCTGTTGCCGCATCCTCATCTTTTTGCTCCTGTTTCTTTTTTCGTGAAGCAGTTGATGCCGCAAAAGCCGCAAGAATTGAATTTATTTCTGCATCATCGGCAACGGAATAAGAGCCGTGAGTCTTTTTTTGCTCTGTCGCAGCAGACTCTTCATGTGCTGCCGTTATTTCCTCTGCAAGCTCCCTGATCTCCTGAGAAACGGGAACTACTTCCTCATGCTCGGGAAGCTCCTCTTCCTCAGTTGCAGGAATAGTCTCCTCAATGGGAGCGTTATCCTGACCGTAAGTGAATATGAATTTTTCCACATCGTCAAACTCGTTGGGTGCGTTGTAGAAGCCTGCATCCGTTGACGGTGTTTCGGGATTGATAAGAGAAAGTATCTTCTCTTTATCGTAACCGTCTGCAATTATCTGTCCCTCTTTAAGCACAACGATCCTGTGATTGTACTGACGTACAAGATCGTGAGCATGAGTAACCATTACGATGGTGGTGCCGTTGGCTTTGTTGAGGTGGTTGAGCAGATCCATTATCTCAACGGACATGGCAGGGTCGATATTACCCGTAGGCTCGTCCGCAACAATAAGGTCAGCGTTATTCACAAGTGCTCTTGCGATCGCCACACGCTGCTGCTCACCGCCGGAAAGCTCCTTCGGCAGTGAATGTGTTTTTGAAAGAAGACCGACCATGCCGAGAGCATGGGTTACTCTCTTTCGGACTTCTCGCTCCTTTGTGCCCGTAACTCTTAATGCAAAAGCGACATTATCATACACACGCATGTCCGGAATAAGTCTGAAATCCTGGAAGACTATACCCATAGTGCGGCGGAAATAGGGAATGTCACGCTTTTTCATTTTATTTAGATCAAAACCGTTGATATTGACTGTGCCTGAAGTCGGGACTTCTTCTCTCATGATCAGCTTCAGAAATGTGCTTTTACCTGCACCGGAAGCACCTACGACGAATACAAATTCGCCCTCTTTGATTGAGAGGTTGACATTTTTGAGAGCTTCAAATTCCTTGTTATAGGTCTTTGATACTCCTTTGAATTCTACCATAAGTTATCCCTCTTGATTAATGACGTACCTTGAAGGTGAAGTATATCAATACTTCACCGGGTTGGCGTCAAGATATTTTTTGACCATAAGTGCGACTTTGAAAACGATAGCGTCATCAAATTCACGAAGGTCAAGACCTGTAAGCTTTCTGATCTTTTCAAGTCTGTAAACAAGAGTGTTTCTGTGTACAAAAAGCTTTCTCGATGTTTCGGAAACATTAAGATTGTTCTCGAAGAACTTCTGGATCGTGAAAAGAGTTTCGTGGTCAAGACTCTCGATTGAGCCTCTCTTGAAAACTTCCTTGAGGAACATGTCGCAAAGAGTTGTGGGAAGCTGATATATAAGTCTTGCGATACCGAGATTTTCGTAGCTTACGATAGTCTTTTCTGTGTCAAAAACTTTTCCAACTTCAAGAGCGACCTGAGCCTCTTTGAATGAACGTGCAAGATCCTTAATGCTTGAAACAGCCGTACCGATACCGACGAGTGTGTGAGTATAGTACTCAGCACCGAGAGAGTCGGCAATAGAACGGGCAAGCTTCTCAAGATCTCTTGATTCGATGTTTGCACGTACTTCTTTTACAAGAGCAATGTCAGTTTCGTTGATATTTACGACAAAATCCTTATTTTTGTCGGGGAAAAGATTCTGTATCACATCGAAAATGGATACCTCGCCGGGCTCAGTGATTCTGATAAGAAGAACTGCACGGGTGGTATCGTTGTTAAAATGGAGTTCTCTTGCCTTTATGCTGATGTCGCCGGGGAGGATATTGTCCAGCATAACATTTTTAATAAAGTTGCCTCTGTCGTACTTTTCGTCATAATACTGCTTGATATTGCTTACTGCGACAGTAAGAACGCCGACAAATTTTCTGGAGTTTTCATCAGTACCGTCAACAAACATAGCGTATTCGGGATGGAGGGGAGAGCCGAAGCTCTTGAATGACATATCGTTGACAACAGATATGTCTGAATCTGAAAAGACTTTTTCGCCTGCAGAGGAGTCGAGAACCTCACCGATTCTGCCCAATTCACTGCATGCAATAATTGTTCCCGTTTCGTCAATAACGCCGATAGCACGGTCAACGGAATCTTTCATCTGATGAATAACACCCTGGAATAATCTGTTTGACATATAAATATCCTCCTGTATTTTCTTTCTTTCTGTTTTAAATGAACCTGTCCAAACAATGTTTTATGCAATATCACTATTGCCTTACTATACATTGTACACATTTTTCAGCTTATTGCAAGACTTATTGATAAAAAAATCAGAAAAAATAAAGAAAAAACAGTGTTTTATTCTAAAAATGAAAAATAATCTATTAATTTTGCCCAATATTTAAAGGTATGTTTTTGTCAAATTGACAGTTGTATATTTTAACGAATAAAAAATCAACCGTATATCAATTTTATTTCTTCTTCGCCCATCTCACGGCATTCGCCGGGGGAAAGTTGCTCATCGAGCCGCAACTTTCCCATTTTTATACGTCTGAGAGCCAATAACTGAGCATTGCTTGCACCTATCATCCTCTTTATTTCGTGATATTTGCCCTCTTTGAGAATGATCCTGTAAACAATGCTTTTGCTGTTTTCTGTCAGCTCGATCTGTGCGGGCATAAAGGTGTCCTTACCGCTCGTCATTCCGTTTCGGATGTTTTCAAGATATTGCTCTTCTATTATTTCGTCCGTTTCGGCTAAATAGGTCTTTTCGATGTGGTGCTTTGGCGACAGTATATTGTGTGCGAACTCACCGTCGTCGGTTATCAGAACAAAGCCCGTTGTGTCCTTATCCAGCCTGCCTGCAGGGAACATATCGGGACGTCTCATTTCTTCGGGTACAAGATCGACAACCGTTTTCTCTTTCGGATCACGGCTTGCACTTACCACCCCCGAGGGCTTGTTCATCATGATGTAAATATGTTTTTTGTAAATAAATCTTTCCGAATTTATCTCAATAACATCTGACGACGGATCGGTCTTGAAGGATGTGTTTTTAACTGTTACACCGTTGATTTTTACACATCCGCCTTTAATCAGCCTTGAAGCATCAGACCGTGTCATCATGCTCTGAGATGAAATAATTTTATCTAATCTTTCTTTTTTCATAATCTGATCCTTTTACACTTTGCACTTTGCGTTTTTTCACTCAATTAAAAAGCCCGTGCATAAAACCGTCCAGCTCTACCGAACACACATCGCCGCCGATGACTTTGTCTTTGTAAACTAAGAGAGTAAGCCGTACATCATCTGAATTTTCGTGATCGGGGTAATTTGTGACAAGATAAGTCCATTTTTTCACGGTACAGCCCTTGTATGAGCTCAGATCAAAGCCGTCATTTTTCTGCAATTCGTTATACTGAGTATATACTTCGTCAAAATTGTCGGGAATCTGAATCTCACTGACACTGACCGGATCAGACTCGACGGTGTAGCCCGTCTGGGAAATAAAGTGCATTCTTTCTTCGTTCGTTGAAGCGGAAAAATCCAGCGTTATGTCCGCCGGTGCAGAGTCTTCGTGGCTCGGCTCGTTTTTCGATATTACGGTCAGAACCACTGCCGCCGCAACAATTACTGCCACGAGAAGAGCCAATTTGCCTTTAAATGATTTGAGAGATAATATAAACATAAGAACACCTCGCATAAATATTCATAAAATAAATATGCAAGGTGCTTAAATTTAATTACTTATTCCTGATCTTCGGGGAGCTTGACCATCATATCTTCAAGTCTTGAAAGTGCAAGTCTGACATTTTCCTGACTCTTTGTATAATGCTCGATATCTCTTGTTAAGTACTGGTCACATTCGCTCATGATGCGTATTGCAACTTCACCTGCATTTGTACGCATTTCGTATGCCCATTTCTTTGCACTGTTTTCACGGGACTCGGCATCAGCATTAGCCTTGTCGAGGATATCGTTAGCTTCAGCCTGAGATTCGTTGAGGATCTTGACAGCAGCATCCTTTGCAGCTCTTGTGATCTCATGCTCCTGAGTCATCTCTTCAGCCTTAGCCTGAGCATCGCTGACGATCTTGCTTGCAGTTTCCTGAGCAGCCTGAAGGATCTCTCTTCTCTCTGCAACGATCTTTCTTGCCTGGATTATTTCCGTGGGGATAGAAGAACTGAGCTCTTTGAGACATTCATGGATAGCGTCGCCGTCGATCTTGATCTTTCCGCCGCCGCCGAAAGAGGGTTTTCCTTCTTCAAGTATGTCTTCAATTTTTTCAATAATTTCTTCGTAATTCATGATTTTTCCTCCCTGAGGTTATTTATTGTTACCGGGTAATTTTCTTATTATATCCTTAGCAATTTCAGCGGGAACAAAGTCTGTTATCTCGCCGCCGAGACTGCAAATTTCCTTTACTGCACTGGAGCTGAGGTACATGTATTCAAGGCTTGTGACCAGAAAGACCGTATCTACCTCCGGGGCTAACTGCCTGTTGATAAGTGCCTGCTGGAACTCATCTTCAAAGTCGGAAACAGCTCTGAGACCTTTGACGATCGCCGATGCACCCACGATCCTTACATAGTCTGCAAGAAGACCCGTATATGAATCGACCTGTACGTTGGGAATATCGGAAACGCAACGTTTTATAAAATTTACACGTTCGCTGACAGGGAAAGTACCGCCCATTTTTTTCTGGTTGTAGGAAACGAGCACGATGACCTTATCAAACATTTTTGCAGCACGTCTGATTATATCAAGATGTCCGTTTGTGATCGGGTCGAAGCTTCCCGGGTAAACAGCTATCCTGCTCATAGAAAGACTTCCTTTCATTCTTCGCTGTCGTTGTAACGGTAGATAGTAAGCTTCGTTTTTGAATACCTGTCGGATTTTGCCACGGTGTAATTGCCGATGCTCTCGGGCAATTCCTCATCCGATGCAGTTTCGCACACGATTATACCGCCGTCATTGAGAATTTTAGTAACGAGAGAAAGAGCTTTCTGAGTAAGCTGCTTGTTGTATGGCGGATCGATAAAAACGATATCGAACTTTTCACGTGTTGTTTTGAGATATGACAGCGAGTCGCCGTTGAAAACAGTTGCGTTTTCTTTTAAACGGCAGTGCTCGAGATTTTCGTTGACAACTCTGACCGCATCACGGCTCAGATCAACGAATACAGCTTTTTTTGCTCCTCTGCTGAGAGCTTCGATACCGAGACTTCCCGAGCCCGCAAACAGATCAAGCACGGCTCTGCCCTCAATATCAAACTGAATGGAATTAAAAACAGCACCTTTTACTTTATCCGAGGTGGGACGAATATCCTCACCCTCAAGTGTTGTAAGTCTTCTGCCCTTGGCAGTTCCTGTGATAACTCTCATAATGATCTCCGAATATTAAGTACATATCTTAATACATTATCGCATTTTAGATAGGATTTTGTCAATAGTAAATACAAAAATTTATAATTTATTTGCTTTTTACAGAAGCTTAAGCAGGTCAAGGGGCTCGTTGATTATGTGTTTCGCACCGCTTCCGAGAAGCACAGCCGCATCTCTGAAGCCCCATGTGACACCAACGCTTGTAAGATTTGAATTGCGTGCAGTCTTCATGTCAACGTCGGAATCCCCCACATAAAGTATCTCTTCTTTCCGTGCGTTGAGAAGCTTTACTGCTCTTAACACGTTGTCGGGAGCAGGCTTTAACCTGTCGATACCGTTGTCACCGATAACAGCGGAAAAAACGTCTCCGAAGATATCATCACAGAGTATTTTTGCCGCAGGCTCAGCCTTGTTTGTTACAACTGCGGTACGGATGCCTCTGTTTTTAAGCTCGGTGAGAAGCTCCTTGACTCCCTCGTAGGGAACGGTCTTTATTCTTGCATGAGCTTTGTAATATTCCTTCATTTCGGCGGTGCAGACTCTTGCAATGTCTTCGCTTGTGCCCGACGGTACACTGCGGCGTATGAGAGTCGGTATACCGTTGCCGATAAAGCTTCTTATTTCGTCGATCGTCCTTTCGGGAAAGCCGTGAAGACTCATAATGTGATTTACGCTGTCTGCTAAGTCTTCAAGGGTGTTCAGCAGCGTTCCGTCCAGGTCAAATATAACCGTGTTGATCATTTTTTTGTTTCTCCGTGGTAAAATCTGTATATATTTTCGGCATTTTTTTCGCTGATACCTCTGACCTCTTTGAGTTGCTCAACGGAGGCCTTTTTTATTGCCGCCGCCGTTCTGAAATGGGAGAGGAGAGATTTTGCTTTTTTCTTGCCGATACCCTCAATGTCTGTCAGAGTCATGGCAGTCATAGTTTTCGCCTGTTTTTTTCTGTGATATTCCACCGAGAAGCGGTGAACCTCCTCCTGAATATCAGAAACGAGGGTGAATGCTCTGCGGCGGTCATTAATTGTTATTTCACCGCCGGAGGTCGCAATAGCTCTTGTACGGTGCTTGTTGTCCTTCACCATACCGAACAGAGGAATGTCCGACAGTCCGAAAGACTCAAGAACGGGTTTTACTGCGTTTACCTGTCCCATGCCGCCGTCAAGCAGAATAAGATCGGGCTTTTTGCCGAAGCCCTCAGACGGCTCCTCGTGTTTTGCTTTTTCATACTCGTTGAACCGCCTTGTCAGAACTTCAGCCATAGAACGGTAGTCATCCTGACCTGAAAAGCCCTTTATTTCAAAGCGTCTGTATGCGGATCTCAACGGCTTACCGTTTCTGAAAACGACCATGCCTGCCACATTGTCCGCACCGTCGGTATGAGAAATATCATAAGCTTCGATATAATCGGGGGGAGCTTTAAGCCCCAGCAGGGAAGCGAGCTCATCGAGAGCAGCAACGGTTTTTCCTGTTTTTCCTACATATTGAGCAAGCTTTTCTGCGGCATTGCCACGGCAAAGGTCGATAAGACTTGCGTTTTCACCCTTTTCGGGAATGTAGATGCGTACATTTTTGCCACGTTTTTCAATCAGCCACTGCGTCAACGCTTCAATTGAGTCAATTTCGCCGTCAACAGCAATGTTCGGCGGCACTGTGTCACGCATGGAGTAGTAGTCGGCTATCATTTTTTCTCTTACAACGGGCATTTCGTCGATGGCATCTGTAATGAAGTATTCACTGTCGTAAAGTCTGCCCTCGGAGAATCTCAGAACGGAAAGACATACTTTGCCTGCGTTTTCGCATATTGCAAAGACGTCCTGCTCCTGAGTCTTAAGGGACACAACAGTCTGCTTTGCCCTTGTTTTTTCGATCGCCTGTATTGAATCCCTGATAACGGCGGCTTTTTCAAATTCAAGATTTTCGGCAGCCTTCTCCATCTGCTTTCTCAGCTCTCTTAAAAAGGAGTCATTGCCTCCCGTAATAAATCTGACCGCATTGTCAACAGCTTCATTATGAGCTTCCCTTGAGATTTTGCCGCAGCAGGGAGCAGAGCACTGCTTTATATGGAAATTAAGACAGGGTCTTGAATTTTTCTTTATATCAGCGGGGAAAACCTTTCCGCAGGCGGGCAATTTGAATATCTTGCACGCTTCCGAAACGCTTCTTGAAACACAGTCGGAGCTTGTGTACGGACCTAAATATTTCGCACCGTCATTAAGCTTCTGCTTTTCGCTTGTAAGGTTCTTCCAGTCTGTGCCTGCAATTTTGATATAATGATAACCCTTGTCGTCCTTAAGAAGAATATTATATTTCGGTGTGTGCTGTTTTATCAGACTGCATTCAAGTACAAGAGCTTCAAACTCACTTTTTACGATGATGTAATCGAAGTCCTCAACATTTTCCACCATTTTACGGACCTTGACGGTATGATTGTTCTGCGAGCCGAAATACTGACTTACTCTGTTTTTGAGAGCCTTAGCTTTGCCGATATATATAATTTTGCCCGATTTATCTTTCATTATATAAACGCCGGGTTCAAGAGGCAGACGCATGGCCTTGCTTCTTAGCCGTTTTAATCTTTCGTCCATAAAAACACCAGCTTTCAGTAAATAACAGTTTATCGGCAGAGTTGATAAATTATTGTGTAAAGTTAAAAAACGGCATACCTTCCGGTACACCGTTAGTTTTCGACTGCGTTATTATTCAGCAAAACCGGATTCAACAAGCTTTGCAAGAGCTTCTACAGCTTCCTGCTCATCAGTGCCGCCTGCAATAATTCTGATCTGAGTGCCGCCCATGATGCCGAGTGAAAGAACACCTAAAAGGCTCTTTGCATTAGCTCTGCGTTCTTCTTTTTCTACCCAGATAGAAGATTTGAATTCATTGGCTTTCTGAATGAAGAATGTTGCAGGACGAGCGTGAAGTCCTACCTGATTCTCAACAACTACATCTTTTACGAACATAAGACGATTCTCCCCGTCAAAAAAATTAAATTCACAATACATATTATACCACAAAAGTTTTTTTCGTCAATGATTTAATTCACACATATTCGCCAAAAATCAAATATTCAGACGGAATACTAAAGTAAGTAAAATTTAAGATTCAAACTTTGTGCAAAATAACAATAATTTTAATGTTGATTTATATAAACAGACTAAAAAAACAGAGCAAAAATTACATATAAAAGTCTTAATTGGCACAAATTGCTATTTTGATTGTTTTTCTAACAAGTCCGGCCGTCTGTCTTTTGTGCGTTTTAACGATTGAGCATTACGCCATTTTTCAATGTTTGCATGGTGTCCCGAAAGAAGGACCTCGGGCACTTCCATACCGTTCCAGACAGCAGGCTTTGTATATTGAGGATATTCCAGAAGCCCGCTGTAATGACTTTCATTTTCCATGGCTTCGTCGTTGGCAAGTACACCGGGAAGCATACGTGCAACGGAATCGGAAAGAACAAGTGCAGGCAGCTCTCCGCCGGTAAGCACATAGTCGCCTATTGAAATCTCCTCGTCAACTATGGCTTCGATTACTCTTTCGTCAACACCTTCATAATGACCGCACAGAATTGCGATATTGTCAAGCTTTGCAAGCTCCTTTACCCTCTGCTGAGTAAGGACTTTTCCCTGCGGTGACATATATATAAGATGCGGTCTTGTACCGAGCTCATCACATAAAGCTGTAAAGCAATCGTATATCGGCTGAGCCTGCATTATCATACCCATTCCGCCGCCGTAGGGTGTGTCGTCAACATTGTTGTGCTTGTTTGCGGAGTAGTCCCTTATATTATGTGCATTAATTTCAATAATACCCTTTGCAATGGATCTTCCGATGATGCTTTCGGAGTATACAGTTCTGCACATGTCGGGGAAAAGTGTCAGAATGTCGATTCTCATTCTTCTTCACCCTCTATAATTTCCGCTTCGTCAAAAATTCCTCTGAGAGGTCTTATGAACACTGCCGAATCTTCCACATCAACATTTATAACCACATCTTTTATGGCAGGAATAATATATTCCTTGCCGTTTTTTTCGATGTACCATATATCATTTGCACCTGTCTGAGCCACATCGGTAAGCTCGCCGTAAATGATATCGCTGTTATCCGTGTCGTAGACGGTGCAGCCTATAAGATCCTGAATAAACCAGTCGCCCTTGGGAAGCTTTGCATCTTTTCTGTTCATGTACAGAGTCTTGTTCCTCAGCTTCTGTGCCTCTTCAACCGTGTCGATACCCTCTAATTTGAGAATAACGATGTTCCCGTGAGGACGGCAGGAGACGACATTTACCGCTTTTTTACCTTCAGCGTCAAAATATAAGGTCTTGAATCTTTTCATGAACTCAGGGGAGTCGCACCAGGGGTTGAAGCGGACTTCACCCTTGACACCGTGAGTTGAAACTATCTGACCTGTTTCGAGAAATTGTCTGAGCATAATTCACCTATATAATGTAATTAATAATATTTATGAAGTCCAGAGCTTTCTTCTTTTTTTGTTCCGTATGCTGAAGCAGACTGCCGCAACGACTGAAACTGCAATAACAGCAACACAGAATACATCTATCCATGTGACGGAAGAGCTTTCGCCTTCATTTTCCGACGATTCAATCTTAAGATTTGTCCACAAAGAGCTCTGGAGCATCTGTGTTTTCTGAGAAAGGCTTTTGAAAACATCTGTGTTTTCGCTGAGAAAGCCGTAATCGGGATAGATCAGTTCATTTGCTGTAATTTCAGGGTCAAGCAGGTCGAGAGCCGCCGTGTTGGCAGTTGCATAACCTACCGTTTCCGAATTCATCGCCGCAATTTCGGGCTCGCACATAAAATTGATGAATAATTCCGCTTCTTTCTTGTGTTCGGAATTTTTCAGCACGCACATGGCATCTATGAACATGTTTGTGCCTTCTTTCGGAATGTAAAATTTTATGTTCGGGTTGTTTTCCTGAATTATAAGTGCATCACCGGCATAGTAGGGAGCGATCCATGCCTCTCCGGCTTCCATTTTGTCAAAAATTGCATCCATGACGTAAGCCTGCACAATGCTTTTCTGCCGGTTGAGTAATTGAGCTGCTTCTTCCCATTCTTCGCTGTTTTCCGAATTCATGGAATAGCCTGCCTTGAGAAGAGCAAGACAGAACGCATCACGGGGATTGTCAAACATCAGTATCTTGCCGGTGTATTTTTCGTTCCACAGCAGGTCAAGACTCTCGTTTTCCGCATCTGCCTCGTCAACAAATTCTGAATTGTATATAACTACAACAGTGCCCCAGAAATAGGGGACGGAGTACTTGTTTTCGGGGTCGTGGGACTGATTTTTGTAAGCCTCACCGATATATTTGTAATTCGGAATGTTTGAATAATCAAGCTCAGCAAGCATATCCTCGTTTATAAGCTTGCTTACCATATAATCCGAGGGGATAACAACATCGTAGCTTGCCGCCCCCGAAACTATCTTTGAGTACATTGCCTCGTTACTGTCGTAGGTGGTGTAATTTACGGTGATATAAGGATATTTTTCCTCAAACATGTCGATTACGCTCTGCTCGATATATTCACCCCAGTTGTATACATTGAGAGTGATCTTATCTTCCTGAGCCGAAGCGGGAACAACCCAAGACAGGGTCAGAAGCAATGCAAAGAGAACAGAAACTGCTTTTTTCATTTCTTTGCTCCCTTCTTCTTTAAGTCAAGTCTGCTCTGTCTGATGTTGTTTATAAGCAGCAGAATGAGTATCGCCGCAAAGAGAAGTGTTGACAGTGCGTTGATCTTGGGGGAGTAGGGCTTTTTCGTCATTGAGTAGATCGTGACAGAAAGAGTCTGTATGGAAGAGCCCGAATTGAAATAACTGATAATGAAATCGTCAAGAGAAAGAGTGAAAGCCATTATCATACCTGTTATTATTCCGGGTTTTATCTGCGGTATTACAACTTTTATGAATGCCTTTGCAGGGGGGCAGCCAAGATCCAGTGCCGCATTGTAGATGTTTGCATCCATGCCCCGTATTTTCGGCAGAACTTCAAGTGTTACGTAGGGTATGCAGAATGTCACGTGGGAAATAAGCAGTGTTCCGAAGCCCATTTCCATCGAGTTGAATTTTGAAATGATGAAAACAAAAAGTATCATCATTGAAACGGCTGTAACAATCTCGGGATTTACCATGGGAATGTTGTTGACAGCCAGATATGTCTTTTTTATGAAACCCTTTGACGCATTTATGCCCACAGCCGCCATCGTTCCGATAACCGTTGATATAACAGCCGCCGCAACAGCAAGCAGAAGGGAAGTGTAAAGGGATTTCATTATGACTTCATCCTGAAAAAGTTCCTTGTACCACTGTAAAGAAAATCCGGAAAAGACAGAACGGCTTTTAATACCGTTGAAGGAGTAGACTATCATGACAACGATAGGCGAATAGAGGAAGGAAAACACAAGAAAATTGTAGATTTTTGATACAGTTTTCATATCATGCCGCCTCCGTTCGTTTCTGCATCCTTGTCGAAGTGGTTCATTATACCCATAGAAACGAGAATAAGTATCATCAGAACCAGCGAAAGGGCTGCACCTACATTGTAGTTGACTTCGCCTGTATTTCCGAGGAAATAGTTTTCAATGATATCGCCGATAAGGTAAGTCATACCGCCGCCTAAAAGCTTTGAGATAACAAAAGTACTTACGGCAGGAACAAAAACCATTGTTATGCCCGAAATGATGCCCGGGATACTCTGAGGAAGAAGAACCTTTGTGAAAATATGAACACCGTTTGCACCCAGATCCCTTGCGGCTTCAATAACACTGTGATCGATTTTTGTAAGCACGGTGTAAATAGGCAGAACCATATAGGGCAGGAAATTGTAAACCATACCCAGAATGATCGCACCGTTGGTATTTATCATTGTAAAACCCTCAAATTCATATCCGACAAGGTTCAGTAAATATTTAAGGGTAGTATTTATAAGTCCCGTGTCCTCAAGAATTGTCATCCATGCGTATGTTCTGATAAGAAAGTTCATCCACATGGGAAGCATGACAAGCATGACCATCATGCTCTGACGGTTTGCTTTCATTCTCGATATACTGTACGCAAGAGGGTATGCCATCAGAAGACAGATTATCGTAGCCGCAAACGCAAGTTCAATTGACAAAAGATATGTACTTCTGTATTCCCAGATGCTGGAGATATTTTCAAGAGTAAACGCACCTGCCGAATCGGTCAATGCATAGTAAAGAACAAGCCCGATGGGGACGATAACGAAAATTGCCATCCAAACCGAGAACGGTGCAGTCATTAAGTTTCTTACTTTTGAGGAGAGCCTATTCATCTGTCTGCTCCTCCGGTTCGGCATTTACGTCCGAAAGCTCGTCGAATTCCTCACTGAAGCTGCTGAAATCGCCGTACAGACCCGAGTATTCACTCTTCTTCATTATGTGTATTGCATCGGGTTCGATATAAAGACCGATATTATCGCCCACAAACTGCTCGTCAGTGGACTGTATCATCCATTTGAAACCGCCGATGTCAACGATTATCTCAAAATGCACACCTTTGAACGTGACGGAAGTGACCGTACCTCTCAGCATACCTTCATCAAAAGGTACAACATCTACGTCTTCGGGACGGACAACAACATCTACAGCTTCATTTTTGCCGAAGCCCCTGTCAAGACATCTGAAGGTGTTGCCCGAAAATTCGCATACGAAATCGTCCTTCATAATGCCGTCAACAATGTTGCTCTCGCCGATGAAATCAGCAACGAAAGCGTTTACGGGCTCATTGTATATGTCAATGGGAGTGCCGATCTGCTGAATGACGCCGTTGTTCATGACAACGATCTTGTCAGACATGGAAAGAGCTTCCTCCTGATCGTGGGTAACGTAAATGAACGTGATACCCAGTCTCTGCTGTATATTTTTCAGTTCGTTCTGCATATCCTTACGCAGTTTCAGGTCAAGAGCACCCAGGGGCTCGTCAAGAAGAAGCACACGGGGCTTGACTGCCAGAGCTCTTGCAATGGCAACACGCTGCTGCTGACCGCCGGAAAGAGTATTGATGTCTCTTGTTTCAAAACCTTTAAGGTTAACAAGGCTGAGCATCTCGGTAACGGTCTGTTTTATTTCCTTTTCGGGAGTCTTTTTTATACGCAGACCGAATGCAATATTTTCAAAAACATTCAGATGCGTAAAAAGTGCATAACGCTGAAAAATGGTGTTGACCTGTCGCTTATGTGCAGGAACACCATTGATTAACTTACCGTCGAAGATAACGTCTCCGCTGTCAGGCTGAAGGAAGCCTGCAATAATACGCAGAGTGGTCGTCTTGCCGCAGCCGGAAGGACCGAGAAGCGTCAGAAACTCCTTATCTTCGATCTGAAGATCCATATTTTTAAGTATCTGTTCACCGTCGAATGTGACGGAAATATTCTTGAGATCAATAATGTTGTTTGCCAATTATGCAACCCCTCCCCTGCATGAAACAGAATAATACTGTTAGACACAATATAATATTTTTCATCTTAAAAGTCAATAATTTTTAAAAATTTGTATTGTTATTTTTTTTATATATAAAATATTATAAATTTTCGGTTTGAATTTCAGCGTATCCCTTGACAAAAGAGAAAGACTTTGATAAAATATCTAAGCAAATAAATACGGAGACGTATCGAAGTGGTCATAACGGGGCGCACTCGAAATGCGTTAGCCTGAAAAGGCTCGAGAGTTCGAATCTCTCCGTCTCCGCCAAAAATCGCCGATCTTCGACAGAAGATTGGCGATTTTTACTTCTTCACTATTACCTATTCACTCTTCACTAAATCCGACAAGCGATTTTTGGGAAGTAAGAAGTAATAGTGAATAGTGAAGAAGT
>CAZTFS010000014.1:0-28316 GCA_964613045.1 uncultured Eubacteriales bacterium | reverse complement strand
ATATTAAGGTAAAAAGCAACAACCGCCACTCGGCAAAGTGACGGTTGTTATTTCTTTAATTTAACAACAAATGAGCACTAACCGCTTTTAACGGTTACCTCTCGGCTATATTATATGTCATTTTTGTGGTTTTGTCAATAGTCAGGAAAAATTTCAAAATAGGTATTGACAAACCGTAAAGAGTGTTATATAATGAGCAGGCAAAAACAAAGCAGACGGCTTTGCCGTACTCACCTTGCGGATGATAGTTCCTGTAAGGTCAATATTCTTCCTGAATGCGTTTTCGGGAGTTATTGTGCGAGTGCGGATGTAAATCTGCACTTTTGTTTATTTTTCGGAGGTGTTGAACATCGGTACAAAGGAAATGCAGCTTAATGAGGAGATCCGTGACAGAGAGATAAGAGTTGTCACCGACGACGGAGAACAGCTCGGTATCATGTCTGCCGCAGATGCGCTTAAAATAGCGGCTCAGAGAAATCTCGATTTAGTTAAGATCGCTCCGCAGGCTAAACCGCCCGTATGCAAAATTATGGACTACGGTAAGTACAGGTTTGAAATGCAGAAGCGTGAAAAGGAAGCAAAAAAGAACCAACATCAGATTGATATCAAAGAAGTTCAGCTTTCTTTAAATATCGATACGCATGACCTTGAGACCAAGGCAAATCATGCAAACAAATTCCTTTCCAAGGGTAACAAAGTCAAAGTAGCTATCCGTTTCAGAGGCAGAGAAATGGCTCATCCCGAAAGAGGTCTTGAGATAATGGCAAAATTCGCTGAGATGTGCGGCGAAACAGGTGTTATCGAAAAGCCTGCAAAATTGGAAGGACGCATGATGCTGATGTTCCTTGCAGCAAAGCCCAATAAGTAATTTTTTTACAAAAAACAGGAGGAATTAATTATGCCCAAAATTAAAACAAACAGCGGCGCTAAGAAGCGTTTTAAGCTTTCCAAGAATGGTAAGCCCATCCGTGCACATGCATATAAGTCACACATCCTCAACAAGAAGAGCACAAAGAGAAAAAGAAATCTGCGTAAGACAACTGTTGCTGATAAGACAAATGTTAAGCAGATCAAGAAGCTTATTCCTTACAAATAATTAATAATCAGGAGGTAACTTACCAATGGCACGTATTAAAGGCGCTACAATGACTCGTAAGAGAAGAAATAAAGTTTTAAAGCTTGCTAAGGGTTACTATGGCTCAAAGTCAAGACTTTTCAAGACAGCTAAACAGGCTGTTATGAAGTCAGGTAACTACGCTTATGTCGGCAGAAAGCAGAAGAAGAGAAACTTCCGCCGTCTCTGGATCACAAGAATTTCAGCAGCTTGCAAGCTCAACGGCATGAACTATTCAACATTCATGAACGGTCTTAATAAGGCAGGCATCACTCTTAACAGAAAGATGCTTTCAGAGATCGCTATTGCTGATCCCGCAGCATTCACAGCTCTTACAGAGCAGGCTAAGGCTGCACTTAAATAATCAAGTGAATAACAGGGGATGCGGGAAGCATTCCCTTTTTCCGTTTTTAGGAGAGACCTATGTTAAGTATTACAAGCAGGAATAATGACAGAATAAAACAGGCGGTAAAGCTTTGTGCTGACAGTGCAGAGCGTCGCAGAACAGGCACTTTTTTTCTTGAAGGGCTTCGTCTTTGCTGTGATGCCGCAATCAACGGACACAAGGCAGAAACTGTCTTTGTCACAGAAAAAGCCCTTGCCGAACACGGTGAGGAGCTTGCCGTTCTTCTTGATTCCTGTAAGGAAAGTTTTGTTATAACTCAGGATGTTTCGCTCAAGCTTTCGGATACAAAAAATCCGCAGGGCGTATTTTGTATATGCAAAACACTTGACAAAAGCAATAATATTGATAAAATAAATTATAATGGTATGTATATTGCTCTTGAAAACGTTCAGACTCCGGGAAATCTCGGTGCGGCGGCAAGAACAGCCGAAGCACTGGGGCTTAACGGCTTAATAGTCAGCGGCGGCTGTGACATCTACAATCCTAAGGCATTGAGAGCCGCAATGGGTTCGCTTCTGAGACTTGATGTCATTTCAGTGAATGATCTGGCTGAATTTCTTAAGGAATGTGCCGATAACGGAATGAATACCTATGCGGCAGTTCCCGACAGCGATGCTTTGCCTGTTACAGAGATGGACAGGTCGGTCGGTGTTGTATGTGCAGTCGGAAATGAAGGCAACGGTCTGAGCGATGAAGTTATTTCCGTTTGTTCAAGAGTAACCATTCCTATGAAGGGCAGAGCCGAATCACTTAATGCGGCGGCGGCAGCTTCGCTGATAATGTGGGAGATGGTCAGATGAAATGTCCTGCGGAATACTGGATATGGCTTCAGCGTACATTGGGTGCAGGAAAGCGTCTTGACGAATTTCTGTCTTATTTCGGCGATCCTGTAACTATGTATGAAGCCGGTCATGCCGAATGGGTCAATTCCGGAGTATTCAGGGAGAAGGATGCACAGAGATTGGTTCAGTTCAGTCCGTCGCAGTCTTATTCGGTGATGAAACAGTGTCGGGATAACGGCTGGGACATCGTAACTTATGACGATGACTGCTATCCTGCAAGACTCAGAAATATTTCAAATCCGCCCTGCGTACTTTATGTCCGAGGTGATAAAAATATCATCAATACGACTGTCAGCATCGGCATGGTGGGTACAAGAGATGCTTCTGATTACGGGCTGAATGTGGCACGTGAGCTTTCACGGTCTCTTGCCAAGGCAGGTGTCGTTATCGTCAGCGGCGGAGCTTTGGGTGTGGACAGTGCATCTCACGAAGGTGCGATTCTGGCAGGAGGTAAGACGGTTGCGGTTCTCGGCTGCGGTCTCGGAAGCAACTATCTTCAGGCAAACAGTGTTTTGCGTGATGATATCGCTGAAAACGGAGCTGTTATAAGTGAGTTTTTACCTTTTGCCGAGCCTACAAGAACGACTTTTCCTGTCAGAAACCGTATAATTTCGGGAATGACTCTGGGAACGGTAGTTGTTGAGGCAGGTGAAAGAAGCGGTTCGCTTATAACCGCAAGATTGGCTCTTGAACAGGGCAGAGATGTTTTTGCCGTACCGGGTGATGTAACAAATTCCAATTATTTCGGCACAAACAACCTTATCCGTGACGGTGCGAAGTCCGTATTCTCTTATATGGATGTTCTCGACGGTTATATTGAGCTTTACGGCGAATATATTGATACGGATAAGCGGTATACTCCCGTAAAGGCTGTACAGCCCGAAAATAAACCAAGAATTAGTCAGGTTTCGTGGAACAGTGTGCAAAATAACACCGTGAAACGGAAGAAGGAAACTGAAAAACGAAATACTGTACCGGAAGTACAGAAAAAAGATGAGAAAATAAAAACAGAATTACCGCCGTATGCAACTGATGAAGCAAAGAAGGTGTATTCGCTTCTTTCTTCAGAGGGAATACTTGCGGACGACCTCGTTGCCAGGTCAGAACTGAGCGTCAGCCGAGTGCTTTCGGCACTTACTGAGCTTGAAATGTACTCTTGTGCATATATGGGCAGCGGTAAGTTATATTATTTGAAATAATTACACAGGATTGATTTGTATGTCTAAATTAGTTATCGTGGAGTCACCCACAAAAGCAGGCACTATCGAAAAGTACCTTGGAAAAGGTTATAAAGTCAAAGCATCTATGGGGCATGTCAGAGATCTCTATGCATCTAAGCTGAGTGTTGACGTGGCACATGACTTTGCTCCCAAATATGTTGTAATAAAGGGAAAGGAAAAACTCGTCAAGGAGCTTTCTGAGCTTGCAAAGAACAGTGACGAAGTATATCTCGCAACTGACCCGGACCGTGAGGGAGAAGCAATTTCATGGCATCTTGCAACCTTGCTCGATCTTGATATTTCCAAGACAAAGCGTGTCAAGTTCAACGAGATCAATAAGACAAGTGTTGAGAACGGTATGGCAAATCCGTCTCAGATAGATATGGATCTTGTCAACGCACAGCAGGCAAGGCGAATTCTTGACAGACTTGTGGGCTATCGTCTGAGTCCCTTTATTTCTCAGAAGATCAGACGCGGACTTTCTGCCGGCCGTGTGCAGAGTGTTGCAGTCCGTCTTATCGTTGACAGGGAAGAGGAAATAAATGCCTTTGTTCCCGAAGAATACTGGTCAATTACCGCAAAGCTGAATGCACCTCACTCAAGAAAGGTGTTCAAGGCTGCATTCACAGGCGATGAAACAGGTAAGATCAAAATTGAAAACAAAGAGCAGTCAGACAAGTATGTTGAACGTCTTGACGGTGCTGTTTATACGGTTGACAGCGTAAAAAAAGGTGTCAGGAAGAAACAGCCTATGCCGCCCTTTATCACTTCGACTCTTCAGCAGGACGCTTCGCACAGACTGGGCTTTACCTCAAAGCGTACAATGAAAATTGCACAGGAGCTTTATGAAGGTATTGATGTTCCGGGTTACGGCTCCATAGGTCTTATTACTTACATGAGAACCGATTCACTTCGTATTTCCGAGGAATCGAGAAAAGCAGGTAACGATTATATCAGACAGACCTACGGTGATAAATATCTTCCCGAAAAGCCCCGATATTTTAAGACCAAGGGCAGAAGTCAGGACGGTCATGAGGCTATCAGACCTACCGTTCCCGCACTCACTCCCGAACAGGCTAAGGGTGCTCTTACTTCTGAGCAGTATAAGCTTTACGATCTTATCTGGAAGAGATTTATTGCCAGTCTTATGGTCAATTGCCTTCAGGATACCGTTAAGGTCGAGATCAAAGCTCAGCGTGAGGGTGAAGAGGGCTTCTGTATGTTCTCTGCCAGCGGATATTCTGTAAAATTTGACGGCTTTACAGTGCTTTATCAGACTGCTGATGAAGAGGAAGAAAGTGAGAACAATATGCCCGAAATGCATGAGGGCGATGTGCTTAAGTTCAAGGAGCTTATCCCCGAACAGCATTTTACTCAGCCTCCTGCAAGATACACCGAAGCATCTCTTATCAAGGTGCTTGAGGAAACAGGTGTGGGCAGACCCAGCACTTATGCAACGATCATTTCAACTATCACATCTAAAAATTATGTCGTAAGGGAACGCAAACAGCTTAAACCCACTGAATTGGGCGTAGCTACAACAAAGCTTCTTAAAGAGCAGTTCCCCAAGATCGTAAATACAAAGTTTACCGCAGGCATGGAAACAAGTCTTGACGATGTTGAAGCAGGCGAGCTTGACTATATTGCAATGCTTCACGAGTTCTATGATGAGTTTGAAGCAACACTTTCCAAGGCAAAGGAATCTATGGCAGGTGTCAAAATTCAGCTTGAAGAAGATAAAACCGATATTCCCTGTGAAAAATGCGGCAGAAATATGGTCATCAAGGTAGGCAGATTCGGTAAATTCCTTGCATGTCCCGGTTATCCCGAGTGTAAGAGTACAATGCCCTATGTTGAGCATACAGAGGGAAAATGTCCCGTATGCGGCGGCGAAGTTATCGGTAAAAAGTCCAAAAAGGGGCATACCTTCTTCGGTTGCGGAAATTATCCCGACTGTAACTTTATGACATGGGATACACCTGTTGCCGAGGAATGTCCTCAGTGCGGTAAAACGCTGTTCAAGGGCAGAGGATCCGTGATCAGATGTCTTGCAGAGGGCTGCGGATATGAACGCAAGGCAACAAGAAGCAAAAAGAACGCTGAAACGGAAAATGACGATGAGTAAAGCAGCAGTTATAGGCGGCGGCTTCGCAGGTGTGGAGTGTGCATCGCAGTTGTCAAAAAGAGGAATAAAGGTTGATCTGTTTGAGATGAAGCCTGTCAGATTTTCACCTGCTCACAAGTCCGAAAATCTTTGCGAATTGGTGTGTTCAAACTCCTTTAAGGCAATGAGAACGGAATCTGCATCGGGTCTTTTAAAGGCTGAGATGAAAATGCTCGGCAGTGTCTGTGTTGAGTGTGCGGAGCAGTCTGCAGTGCCTGCAGGCGGTGCGTTGGCAGTAGACAGAGATATCTTTTCCTCGCTTGTTACAAAAAGAATCGAAAATGATGGAAATATAACGGTCATCCGCAAGGAAATAACCGAAATACCCGAGGGGTACGATGCCGTTGTTATTGCGGCAGGGCCTCTTGTGTCGGACAGTCTTGCAGACAGCATAAAAGAGCTTACGGGCAGTGCGTTTTTAAGCTTTTTCGATGCTGCAGCACCTGTTGTTGAAGCGGACAGTGTGGATATGTCAAAAGCTTTCTGTCAGTCAAGATATGACAGAGGCGGAGAGGACGATTATATCAACTGTCCCATGAATAAAGAGGAGTACGAAGCATTTTACAATGAGCTTGTCAATGCTCAGACAGCTGAGCTTCATGAGTTTGATAAAAAGCATGTTTATGAGGGCTGTATGCCTGTTGAGATAATGGCAAAAAGAGGTGCGGACACCATACGCTTCGGTCCGTTAAAGCCTGTCGGTCTGCGTGATCCGAATACGGGACACCGTCCATGGGCTGTTCTGCAGTTAAGAAAAGAAAATAAAGAAGGAACAATGTATAATCTTGTCGGTTTTCAGACGAATCTGAAATTTCCCGAGCAGAAACGTGTATTTTCCATGATTCCCGCACTGCATGATGCTGAGTTTGTCCGTTACGGAGTAATGCACAGAAATACATTCCTTGATTCGCCGAGACTTCTTAACGGAGATTTCTCCATGCGTGAGCATCCCGAGATATTTTTTGCAGGTCAGATAACCGGTGTTGAAGGCTATATGGAATCTGCGGCGGCAGGCATTATGGCAGGTATCAACGCCGCAAAAAGAATAAAAGGTGATGAGACGGTAGTTCTTCCCCCTGAAAATATGATAGGTGCTCTTTCCCGTTATATAAGCGACACCTATGTCAGTAATTTTCAGCCTATGGGAGCTTCTTTCGGGCTTCTTCCTCCTCTTCCCGAAAAGATAAGGGACAAGAAGGAGCGTTATTCTGCTCTTGCAAAGAGAAGTCTTGAAATGCTTGAAAATACAATTATTGATTGAAGATGATAAAGTGAAAGTTTTTGAAGAGATAATCGGATATGCATTCAAAGATAAGTCCTTGTTGAAAACAGCTCTTACTCATTCATCTTATGCAAATGAGATGAACGGCAAGGTCCTGTATAATGAGAGACTTGAGTTTCTGGGTGATTCCGTTCTGGGAATGATAACGGCAGAGTATCTGTTTGAAAATCACCCTGAAATGCCCGAGGGACAGCTTACAAAACGCAGAGCCGCAATGGTATGCGAAAAGTCTCTTTATAAGTTTGCAAAGTCGATAAATTTAGGCGATTTTATGTACCTTGGTAAAGGTGAGGTAAATACAGGCGGCAGAGAAAGACCCTCCATACTGGCTGATGCTTTCGAGTCCGTAATTGCGGCAATCTACCTTGATGCAGGGTTTGAAGAGGCTAAAAAATTCGTACTTGGCTTCATTTCAAACGCAGAGCCCGAGGAAGAAGCTATCAGTGATTACAAGACTGCATTGCAGGAGATCGTTCAGAAGAATCACGGCGAGTTTCTCGAATATTTCATGGCAGGCGAGTCTGGTCCTGACCATAATAAGACGTTTATTGTGGAAGTCAGGCTTAACAGCAATGTTATCGGAACGGGAGAGGGAAGAAGCAAGAAACAGGCTGAACAGATGGCGGCGAAAGAAGCACTCCGTCTGATGGGCGTAAAAGTATGAAGCACATAAATGTGGGGCTGTTCGTTCCTCATGAGGGCTGTCCTCACACCTGCAGTTTTTGCAACCAGCGTACAATTTCGGGCTCGTCAGAACGCCTTACAAAAGAAGATATTGATAAGGCTGTTTCTGTTGCCTTAAATACTGAGTATGACAGAAAAAACAGCGAGATAGCATTTTTCGGCGGCAGCTTTACTGCAATTGCCCGTGATTATATGCTGTATCTTCTGGAAAGTGCGTATCCGTACGTTAAAGACGGTTTTTTCGGCGGTATAAGATGCTCCACCCGTCCCGATGCGATAGATGAAGATATCCTTTCAATTCTTAAAAAGTACGGTGTTACGGCGATCGAGCTTGGTGCTCAGAGCATGTCTGACAAGGTGCTTTCAATGAATGAAAGAGGACATACAGCACTTGATGTTGTAAATGCCTCGGAGCTTATCAGAAAAAACGGCTTTGAGCTTGGACTTCAGATGATGACGGGGCTTTACGGCGACGATAATGAAACTGCAATTGAAACCGCAAAGAAGATAATTGCCTTAAAGCCTGATACTGTCCGGATATATCCTACCGTAATTCTTGAAAATACAAGGCTTGAGGATTATTATAAAAAGGGCAGGTATAAAGCTCAGACGCTGGATGAAGCCGTTGAGCTGTGTGCTCGGCTGCTTGCAATGTTTAATGAAAATGATATCAGGGTCATCCGTCTCGGACTTCATTCCGGCGGAAATGTTGAGGACGGATACATAGCAGGAGCTTATCATCCGGCTTTCAGAGAGCTGTGTGAGAGCAGGATTTACCTTGATAAAGTTATAAATGTCATAAATGATAAAAATATAAAAGGAAACATTACCGTATATGTCCGTCCTACGGAGATATCCAAAATGACGGGACAGAAGAAAACAAATTTGGAAAAGCTTTCGGCTTTTGGCGTGAAGGCAAAGGTCAGAGGCGATAACGGACTGTCTGCTTACGAAGTCCGACTGATTTGCGAGGAATAATATGTATTTAAAATCACTTGAAATGCAGGGCTTTAAATCCTTTCCGGACAAGACTAAGCTTGAATTCGGCAAAGGTATGACCGCAGTTGTCGGTCCTAACGGCTCGGGAAAAAGTAATATTGCCGATGCCGTAAAATGGGTTCTCGGCGAGCAGTCCACAAAATCTCTGCGTGGCTCAAAAATGGAAGATGTTGTTTTCAGCGGAACGAGAACGAGAAGGGCTCAGGGCTTTGCTCAGGTCACGCTGCGTCTTGATAACAGCGACAGGCGTCTTCCCAAGGACAGCGATGAGGTTGCTGTCACACGCCGTTATTACCGTTCGGGAGAAAGTGAATACAGGATAAACGATGAGACTGTAAGACTCAAGGATATTCATGAGCTGTTTATGGATACAGGTCTTGGCAGGGACGGTTATTCAATGGTCTCTCAGGGCAGAATTGAGGATATGGTCTCTGCCAAAAGTGAAGACAGACGTGAGATGTTCGAGGAAGCGGCAGGAATTTCCCATTACCGCTACCGCCGTGCAGATGCTCTCAAACGTCTTTCTCAGGCAGAGGAAAATCTTTTAAGGCTTCGTGATATTCTTACGGGGCTTGAAGAACGTGTGGGACCGCTCGAAAAACAGAGCGAAAAGGCTCAGAAGTTTTTAGCTCTTGCCGCTGAGAGAAAAAATCTTGAAATAGGTCTGTGGCTTGATATTCTCGACAGATCGGCAGGTCTTATCCGTGAGCAGAGTAATAAATATACTGTTGCCGAGATGCATTACAGTCAGATCGAAAAGGATCTGGAGACTATTATAACCGCATCGGAGGAAGCGGCTGAAAATATCAGAAATATCAACATTCAGATAGATGAAATAAGACGCACCGTTCACGAGGCTGAGGAAGAAACTGCTTCCGTTGAATCTCTTATCGCCGTCAACAAAAACTCCATAGAGCATAACAAAGCTACCGTTGAACGCATTGAAAGAGAAAAAAGTCAGGAGAACATGTCTTCTCTTCAGATCGACGAGCAGATCGAAAAGACAAAGCAGTCGATAGAAGAGCTCAAAAAACTGATCGAAGAGAAAAATGCTTCGATTTCCGCCCTTACAGGCAAGCTTGATTCTCTGCGTGCAAGAGATGTGGATGTTGCAGATGAATATGTCAAGATATCGGATATGCTCGCATCTCTTACAAAAAAACTGAGTGAAGCAAACATTAAATATTCTTCCGCAAGTTCATCTTTGGAAGAGATAGAGTCAAGAAGATCCTCTGTTGAGGGTGAGATAAAGGCAAAGGAAACCGAGATCGAAGAGCTCAAAAATGAAAGATCACGTTGCGAAGCAAAGGTTGATGAACACAGAGAAAAGATATCTGCCTTTACAAATTCCGTTTCGGGTTATATGATAAGAGTAAAGTCTAAAGCTCAGAAAATGGAACAGCACCGTTTCACTACCGATAAGGCATCTCTTGACCTCGAACAGAAGAAGAGCCGTGTACGTATGCTGTCCGACATGGAAAAGAACATGGAAGGCTATCAGGGCAGTGTCAAGGCTGTCATGAAGGCTTCTTCAAACGGTCAGCTTAAAGGAATCCACGGACCTCTTTCACAGCTCATTTCCGTTCCCGATACATATTCTCTTGCCATTGAAACAGCTCTTGGTGCGGCAATTCAGCATATCGTCACCGAGACTCAGGAAAATGCCAAGAAGGCTATGTATTATCTGAAAAATAACAATCTGGGACGTGCAACCTTCTTCCCCATGAACACCATAAGGGGCAGAGAGCTTAACGAAGACGGTCTTGAGGATTGTGAAGGCTATATTGATGTAGCTTCTAAGATAGTTAATTTCGATGAAAAATACAGAGATATCATTGAATCTCAGTTGGGCAAGACAGTCATTGCCGAGGATATTGATGCGGCGGCTGCTATCGGCAGAAAGTATAACCACCGTTTCAAGATAGTTACTCTTGACGGTCAGGTGGTCAATGCCGGCGGTTCAATGACAGGCGGTTCAAAAATTCAGCATTCCGGCTTTTTGTCCCGTGCAAATGAGATAGAAAGACTTAATTCCGAGATCGAAGCCGATACAAAAGCTCTCGGTGAGCTTGAGGCACAGTTCAAAAAGTATAAAGAGGATTATAATGCCGATAATGCGGCTCTTGAAGGCGTAAAAGGCGACCTTATGAGAGAGCAGGAAGAAAAAATCAAAGCAGACAGTGCGTTGACTCTTGCCGAGAGTAAGCTTGATATTGCTGAAAAAGCATTAAAATCCCTTTCCGATGAAACTCTGACTGCCGCAGAGAGAGTAAAGCAACTCAAAGAGGTTCTTTCTTCTGCAGAAAAAGAAGGTAATGCGGTTCAGCAGGAAATAGACTCATACCGCAGTAAGGCTGAGGAGCTTACGGGTGACAGACAGTCCCTTTCCGATGAAAGAGATAAAATATCTGCCGAGATATCCGAAATAAATCTTCAGATAGTCGCTTACATGCGTGATATTGAGAATCACAATTCTCAGATAAACGACCTTGAGGAGAGAAAGAACGGTCAGTCCGACAGGATAGGTAAGCTTGATCTTGAGATCAGTGAAGCCAATGAAAAAAATGAAAAGCTTCAGGCGAGAATTGAAGAGCTTAACGGAAAAGCCGAAGAACTCAGAAAAAAGATAGAAAACGCAAAGGCTCAGATAGCCGCATTGACCGTCAAACGTGAATTCAGCGAAAAGCAGTCAAACGAGCTGCGTGTGCAGGAGCGTTCAAAAACAGAGGAAAAGGAAAAGCTTTCCGCAGAGCTTGTCCGTCTTGAGGAGAAGAAAAATTCACTGCTTAAGGAGCAGGAAGAAACGGAAACGAAGCTTTTTGAAGAGTATAAGCTGACAAGGCGTGAGGCTCAGGAGCTGGATATTCAGCTCGAATCTCTTACGGAAGCGAGAAAACGTCTTGCAGAAATCAAAAATAAGATAAAAGCTTTAGGCAGTGTAAATGTTGCCGCAATTGATGAATACAAGGAAGTTTCCGAGCGTTACGAGTTTATGAAAACTCAGCTGGAGGACGTAGAGAAATCAAAAGCGGAGCTTACGAAGCTTATTTACGGTCTTACAGACAAAATGGCTGTGCAGTTCCGTGAAAGATTTGATATAATCAACCGCAATTTCAGTGAGACCTTTGCCCGGCTTTTCGGCGGCGGCAGAGCTGAACTGATACTTGAGGATGAAAATGATATCCTTGAATGCGGAATTGAGATAAAGGCTCAGCCTCCCGGAAAAAATGTCAAGAGTATGACACTTCTGTCAGGCGGTGAAAAGGGACTTTGTGCTATTGCACTTCTCTTCGCCATTCTCAAGGTTACTCCGTCACCGTTCTGTATCTTCGATGAGGTCGAGGCGGCACTTGACGATGTAAATGTTCTCAGATATGCACGCTACCTCAAGAACATGACGGATAAAACTCAGTTTATACTTATTACCCACAGAAGAGGTACAATGGAGGAAGCCGATATTCTTTACGGCGTAACCATGCAGGAGCACGGCGTTTCAAAGCTCTTACAGCTTAAGACTGCTCAGATGGCACATGACCTCGGACTTGAATAAAGGAGAAAATAACTATGGCAGGTTTATTTAAGAAGTTCAGCTTCGGACTTAAAAAGACCCGTAACAAAATGGCGGGTGCTATTGATGAAATGCTCGATTCTTTTGACGAATTTGAGGATGACCTTTTTGTAGAGCTGGAAGAAATTCTTGTTATGAGCGATGTCGGTGTTCAGACAGCGGTTGAAATTACCGAAGAGCTTCGTGACAGAGTCAAAAAGGAAAAGCTCAAATCCACAAAACAGGTCAAGGATGAAATAAAGGAGATCGTTGCCGAAAAGCTTTACGGCGGTGAGGATATGGGACTTATCACACAGCCCTCCGTAATCCTTGTTATCGGTGTAAACGGTGTGGGTAAGACCACGACTATCGGCAAGATGGCTGCTATGTATAAGGCTCAGGGCAAAAAGGTCCTGCTGGGTGCTGCCGATACATTCCGTGCCGCCGCTATCGATCAGCTTGACATATGGGCTGAAAGAGCAGATGTTGAAATCATCAAGCATCATGAGGGTGCTGACCCTGCCGCTGTTATTTTTGACACAATTCAGGCAGGCAAGGCAAGAATGGCTGATATCCTTATCTGTGACACTGCAGGCAGACTCCATAATAAAAAGAATCTTATGGAGGAGCTTAAGAAGATATACAGAGTTATTGACCGTGAATTGCCCTATTCGGACCGTGAAGTCCTTCTCGTGCTCGATGCCACAACAGGTCAGAACGCTGTAAACCAGGCAAGGGAATTTATGAACGTTGCCGATATTACGGGTATTGTACTTACAAAACTTGACGGCACTGCAAGAGGCGGTGTTGTGCTTGCCATAAAGAACGAACTCAAGATCCCCGTTAAGTTTATCGGCGTTGGCGAAGGTATTGACGATCTTCAGCCCTTCAATCCGAGAATGTTTGCGGAGAGCCTCTTCAACGAGCTTCCCGAAAGCTATAAAGAAAAAGAAAACGAGGTGTTACCTGTATATGAACAGCCGCTTGAAAAAGTCGGGCTCACGGACACAAGTGAAGCCGCAGAAGCAGTCAAAGAATTTTTTGAAGAAGTCATGGGCATTAGCGAAGACGATGGACACTCTGGCGTATCAGACGGGGCTGACGAACATGAAAGTGATACCGAGAGAGAATATATTCAGAGAGATAACGGATCAGTTCAGACAGGCAGCGTCGGAAGTGAACAGAGACAGGCGGAATCAGATCCCGCTCAAGCCGAAGAAGTCACATCATCTTTCGTTTCGTCCGATAGTGGAGAAGACTCCGACGTTGATTCACTCTACGGTTCGATCGATAAATTCTATATCTAATATTCTGGGAAAAGGCGATATCTTATGAAATTTTTAATAGCGACCCATAATATAAAAAAGCGTGACGAATTAAGCCGTATACTCAAGCCTCTGGGGATTGATGCTGTCATTGCCTCCGATATCGGTACGGAAATCACCGATGCAGAGGAAACAGGTACAACTTTTGCAGAAAATGCAAGAATAAAGGCAGAAAGCGGTTGCCGTGAAACAGGACTCCCTTGTATTGCCGATGATTCAGGGCTTTGCATTGATGCTCTTGACGGCAGACCCGGTGTATACTCTGCAAGATATGCAGGCGGTCACGATACACCTTATTCACATAAAATCAATGTACTTCTTGATGAAATGAAGGACGTCCCCGAAGAAAAAAGAACTGCAAGGTTTATAAGCTCCGTCTGTTGTATCTTTCCCGACGGCAGAGAGCTTTGTGTTGAAGGTAAATGCGAAGGAAAGATTGGCTTTGAGCCGGCAGGAGAGGGTGGCTTCGGATTTGACCCGGTTTTCTATGTGGGTGATAAGAGCTTTGCTCAGTTTACTGCCGGTGAAAAAGATGCAGTCAGCCACAGAGGTAATTCCTTAAGACTGCTTGCAGAAAAATTACCCGAATATTTGGATTGAAAGGATATAATATGACAGGAAAAGAAAGAGCCGAATGGCGTGCGAAGGCAAATTCCCTTGACCCCTTGTTTCAGTTGGGCAAAGGCGGAATTTCCGATGCTTTTATTGAACAGGTTGAGGGAGCCCTCAACACAAGAGAGCTTATAAAATTCAAGGTGTTGCTTGAAACATCTCCGATAACTCCCCGTGAAGCGGCAGATGAAGTTGCCGAAAAAACAGGTGCCGATGTTATTCAGGTCATCGGCGGCGTTATTGTTCTTTACCGATTTAATCCCGAGCTTCACAAGGATGAAAAAAAGAAAAAGGCAAAAGCAAAGGCAAAGAAAATGACCCGATTTGGTTATGAAAAGCCTGCAGCACCCAAGAAAAAGGCTAAGAAGATGGAACAGCAGCGTAAAGCCGCAGCCGAAAGAAAAGCTGCAAGAAACGCAAAATGAAGATAGGCGTATACGGCGGCAGCTTCAATCCGCCTCATAACGGTCATCTTATGCTTGCAAAAGAGCTTGCCTCAAAGCTGAAGCTTGATAAACTGATAATAATTCCGTCGAATATCTCTCCTCAGAAGGACAATAACGGCAATATTGACCCCATGCACCGTATTGAAATGTGCAAATTACTCTTTCCAGACGATATTTTTACCGTTTCTGACTGTGAGATAAAAAGGGGAGGCAGGAGCTTCACTTTTGATACTCTCACTTTCTTGAAGAATGAGTACGAAAATGACGAATTTTACCTTTTTATGGGGTCGGACATGCTTTTGTCATTTCACACATGGTACAGATATAAGGATATTTTAGACATGTGTACAGTTTGTGCGATTTCCCGTGAGGATGAAGAATGTACAAGCAGAATGTGTGAATATGCAGCGGAAAATCTCGGTGAAAATGTTCTTATTTTTGACATAAAGCCCTTTCAGGTCAGCTCATCTCTGATAAGGGATAATATTCGTCGGAATATCGGCTGTGAGGGGCTGCTTGACTCAAAGATCATAGAGTATATAAAGGAAAACGGTTTGTATGGACAGTAAACTTTACGAAAAATATGTATCCGTATTGGGTGAACATCTTTCACCCTACCGACTTCATCATTCCCTTGAGGTGGCTAAGTCAGCAAAGTATCTTGCTTTAAAATACGGCGGCGACAGCGAAAAAGCATACCTGGCAGGTCTTCTTCATGATGTTCTCAAGGAAGCTGACAGGGAAGAGACTTTTATGTATGCCGAAAGGTACGGTATAAAAATGACCGAACTCGAAAAAAATACTAAAAAGCTGTGGCATGCGATGGTGGGCTCGGCTTATATTGAGCATGAGCTCGGTATTGAGGATGCAGATGTGCTGACAGCTGTAAGATATCATACAACGGGAAGAGAAAACATGTCCCTTGATGAAAAAATTCTTTTTATTGCCGATTTTATTTCTTCGGACAGAACCTATGAGGGAGTAGAATCCATGCGTGAAAAGGCTGAGATAAGCCTTGAATGTGCAATGCTTGAGGGACTGAGCTTTACGATCACGGAGCTTGTAGAGGGCTCAAAAGCCGTTCATCCCGACACTGTTGACGCATACAACGATATAATTATGAATTACTCCGAGAAAGGAAAGATATAATGAAAACAAAAGAGCTTGCAAGAGCGATCGTAAAAGCACTTGACGAAAAAAAAGCCGAAGATATAAAATTAATTCGCATTTCGGAATTGACAGTGCTTGCAGATTATTTTATAATAGCAAACGGTACCTCAAACACACATGTGCGTGCGTTGGCTGAAGAAGCAGAGTATGCTGCCGAGCAGCTGGGTGTTACTCCCCGTAACATCGAGGGCAGATCAACAGGCTGGATACTGCTTGATTACGGCGACATCGTTGTTCATGTGTTTACACCGCAGGACAGAGATTACTACGGTCTTGAGAGACTGTGGAAAGACGGCGGATTTGAGGATATCGACGATATAATTACTCAATAAGGAGATAATATAAATGAATTACGATTTTATGTCTGTTGAAAAAAAATGGCAGCAGAAATGGGAGGATTCGGGGGTATTTCATGCAACCGATGATTATTCCAAGCCCAAGTATTACTGCCTTGTAGAGTTTCCGTATCCCAGCGGAGCAGGTATGCATGTAGGTCATATCAAGGCTTACAGCGGTCTGGAGGTCGTTTCACGTAAGAGAAGACTTCAGGGCTACAATGTTCTGTTTCCCATCGGTTTTGATGCTTACGGTCTTCCTACAGAGAACTACGCTATCAAGACAGGCATTCACCCCAGAAAAGTTACTGATACAAATATAGCAAGATTCACAGATCAGCTTAAGAAAGTCGGCTTCTCCTTCGACTGGACAAAGGTTATCGACACCACCGAAGAGGGCTACTATAAGTGGACTCAGTGGATATTCCTTAAAATGTTTGAGAAAGGTCTTGCATTCCGTGACAAGACTCTTGTTAATTACTGTCCCTCATGTAAGGTTGTCCTTTCAAATGAGGACTCACAGGGCGGTAAGTGTGACATCTGCCACAGCGATGTTGTCCAGAAGTCAAAGGATGTCTGGTATCTTCGTATCACAGAGTATGCAGATAAGCTTCTTCAGGGGCTTGATGATGTTGATTATCTTCCCAATATCAAGCTTCAGCAGGTCAACTGGATCGGTAAATCAAGAGGTGCATTCGTTAATTTCTCAATTAAGGATATTGACGAACAGCTCAAAATTTACACAACACGTCCCGATACTCTTTTCGGCGTAACATTCATGGTTATCGCTCCCGAGCATCCCGTTATTGATAAGTATGCTGACAAGATAGGCAATATGGATGCAATCAAGGCATACCGTGAAGAGTGCAGTAAGAAGACAGAGTTTGAAAGAACTCAGCTTGTCAAGGATAAGACAGGCGTATGCATTGACGGGCTTACAGCAATAAACCCCGTTAACGGTAAGGAGATCCCTGTTTACATATCCGACTATGTAATGATGGGCTACGGTACAGGTGCTATCATGGCTGTTCCTGCTCATGACGGAAGAGACTATGACTTTGCAAAGAAGTTCGGTATTGATATAATTGAGGTCATCAAGGGCGGCGACATTTCCGTTGAAGCTTACACAGGCGACGGTGAAATGGTCAACTCCGATTTCCTTAACGGCTTTACAAATAAGAAAGACTCGATCGCAAAGATGATTGATGTTCTGCAGGAAAAGGGCATCGGTGAAGGCGGCGTTCAGTACAAAATGAAGGACTGGGCGTTCAACCGTCAGAGATACTGGGGCGAGCCTATCCCCATCGTTCACTGTCCCAAGTGCGGTATGGTGGCTGTTCCTTACGAAGAGCTTCCGTTAAGACTTCCCGATGTTGAGAACTTTGAACCCGGCTCAGACGGCGAAAGCCCCCTTGCAAAAATCGATTCTTATGTTAACTGCAAGTGTCCCAAGTGCGGCGGCGATGCAAAGCGTGAGACAGATACAATGCCTCAGTGGGCAGGCTCTTCATGGTACTTCCTGAGATACATTGATCCCAAGAACGAAAATGCATTTGCAGACAGCGAAAAGCTTAAATACTGGATGCCTGTTGACTGGTACAACGGCGGCATGGAGCATGTTACAAGACATCTTATCTACTCAAGATTCTGGTATAAATTCCTCTATGATCTGGGCGAAGTTCCTTATGCAGAGCCTTATGCAAAAAGAACAGCACAGGGACTTATCTTAGGACCTGACGGTGTTAAGATGAGTAAATCAAGAGGTAATGTCATTGACCCCAATGAGGTCGTTGAATCAATGGGTGCCGATGTTCTTCGTACCTACGTTCTGTTTATGGGTGACTATGAGCAGGCAGCTCCCTGGAGCGAAGACAGTGTTAAGGGCTGTAAGCGATTTATTGACAGAATATGGAATCTGCTTGAGATCGTTACTGACGGTGACGAGTATTCCGCAGAGCTTTCATCTTCAATGCATAAGACCGTAAAAAAGGTTTCTGAAGACATCGAGCAGATGAAGTTCAATACTGCGATTGCCGCACTTATGACACTTCTCAATCAGATATATGCAAAAGGCTCGGTCAATCACGCAGAGCTCAAGACGCTCATTCTTCTTCTTAATCCCTTCGCACCTCACGTTACAGAGGAAATGTGGGAGAAAATGAGCTTCGGCGGTACTGTTACAGATCAGTCATGGCCTGAGTATGACGAAGCAAAGTGCGTTGATGCTTCCGTTGAGATCGCCGTTCAGGTAAACGGCAAGATAAAGGCAAGAATCAATGTGGCAACAGATATTTCTTCCGAAGATGCAATTGCGGCAGCTAAGGAAGTTGAAGCTGTAAAAGCTCTTGTTGACGGCAAGACTGTTGTTAAGGAGCTTTATGTCAAGGGCAAGCTTGTCAACATTGTTGTAAAATAATAAATTATGCACCCGAAGTCCGTTTACAGGATCTCGGGTGCGTTTTTGTATCTGAGCGGAAAATCAGAATCTGTCGGGCAATGCATAATTATTGGAAAATTGTAAGTCACATCGTAGAGGCAGCCATCGTGTCCGATTTGCCAAGGGAAAATAATGTCGGTTTATCGCCGTTCTCTTAGCTCCGGTTATAAATTTTTACTGTCATTTTAAGATTGTTGCACACGGACGCCCGATGGACACCCCCACGATGCACAATCAACATTTCGATAAGTATTTAATTAGGTATTTAATTGCGAATTACACATGACAAATTGCGAATTAAAGAAGCATCGGCTGAATCTGTTTCCCTACGATGGCATTGAAAAACGTGTCTTTTGTTTTTGAAAAATCGGCAACGATGGATGTAGGTTTGTTTACGCAATCATCTTGTCTGAACGGGACAAAATATATGTTCTTTGCATTCATAAGTGTACCTATGTTCTTTGCGGCATTGCCCAGTGCATCGTTTGTTGAAATTGCAATTATCACAGGGTTGCCGTTTCTCAAATTTGACTTAGCCGCAAGCGTTACGGGAGTGTCGGCGATACCTGCGGCAAGCTTTGCGATTGTATTTCCCGTACAGGGCTCAATAAGAAGTGCGTCTATCATTTTTTTCGGACCTATCGGCTCTGCATCGGTCAATGTATGAATTATTTTTTTGTCACAGATATTTTCTATCCTGTCTATGTGTTCTTTTGCCGTTCCGAAACGTGTATCAGTGTTGTAAGCATTGTATGACATAATGGGAACTATCTCAATTCCTGCATTTTTCAGTTCTTCTATACGGGGTATTGCCGTTGAAAATGTGCAGAACGAACCGCACAGGGCAAAACCCAACTTAATTGCCATGGTCTTCACCTCTTGATAACCTTAGTATGGTGTCGCATATAATGTTGCCTGCTGTTTCGGGTGCGGTTCTTCCCGGCAGTGATCCTGCTTTGATAACAGTGATACCGTATCTTGATGCACAGTCGAAATCCGTTCCGAAGGGTGCTGATGCGATCTCAATTATAAGGCAGTTGCTGTTGAGATTTGAGATTATCTTTTCGTCAATGATCCTTGCAGGTACGGTGTTGATAACAGCCCCCATCTCATTGCAAATATCATGGAATGAACTGAGTCTGCATGTGTTCATACCGTCTTTTTTTGCTTCTTCAAGATTTTTATCGCTTCGGGCAGTGACCGTCACATCAGCACCTAAACATTTCAGTTTTCTGCTCAGCTCTTTTGCACATCTTCCGTATCCTGTTACAGCACATTGCAATCCGTCGATCGTCACAGGCAGAGAGTTTATCAGAATGCCGATAACGCCCTCGGCAGTGGGAACTGCATTTTTTACGGCAAGTTCGTCCTGCTTGTAATAGTCAAATACTTTTATATTGCGTTCCTTCAGTTTTTCTGACCATTCTTCACGCCACATTCCGCCGGCAACGATACAGTTTTCGGGCAGAAGTCTTATAAAGTCGCCGAAATAGAAATTTTCACCGGCAAGGGGAGTGTTAATGTTGATGTTATCCCTGCTGACAGGCACAGGCAGAATAAAAAGTGAACAGGATGTAAAATCATCAGCTCTGTACTCTCCCGGATAGATACGTTTGACGGTATATCCTTTGTTTTCAAGTGTTGTCTTCATGTATGAGAAACGGCAGTCTCCGCCGATTATCATGATATTTTCATTATTCATAGCTGTTCCTCCTGTGATATTCTATGCCGTGGCAGACTTTCGGGTGATTGATATTAAAAAAATACCGCTAAAGCATTGTATTTTTTGTCAGAATATTTTATAATATTATATTATATTTTAAAGGACTGATTTTGTTGAGCCGTAAATTCTGGCGTGTTTCGTCATTTGATAAAAAACAGGCTGCTCAGCTTGCATACGAATACGGCTATGATGAATTTGCTGTTCTTTTGCTTAATTCGAGAGGTATAATAACCCCTGAAGATGTTGCAGGCTTTCTTGAAAATGACGGTGAGCTGTCCGATCCGTTTCTTGTCAAGGATATGGAAAAAGCGGTGAACCGTATCCGCAAAGCCGTTGATAATTATGAGAAAATTGCCGTCTACGGAGATTATGATGCCGACGGAGTTACGGCAACAGCACTTTTGTACCTCTATCTTGAGGCGATAGGTGCTTATGTTACATATTACATCCCCTCAAGAATGGAAGAGGGCTACGGACTTCATAATAATGCCGTGGATTCTCTTGCCGAGCAGGGTGTAAAACTTATTATAACCGTGGATAACGGAATAAATTCAGTCAATGAGGCAGAATATATAAAAAGTAAAGGTATAGACCTTGTCATAACGGATCATCATCAGCCGGGAGATGTTCTTCCCGATGCTGTTGCCGTTGTAAATCCTCACCGTTCAGATGATACAAGCCCCTTCAAGGAGCTTGCAGGCGTAGGTGTTGCGTTCAAGCTTGCTGCCGCACTGGAGGACGGCGACTGCGATTCTGTTCTTGCTGATTTTGCGGATATCGTTGCGATAGGCACAATTGCCGACATCGTTCCCCTGAAGGGTGAAAACCGCACACTTGCAGTAAGGGGTATACAGGCTCTTAACGATTCTCCGAGAGTTGGTATAAATGCACTGAAAAAGGTTGCAGGCTATCAGGATAAAGAATTTACTTCCACAAATGTAGCTTTTACCGTCGCTCCGAGGATAAATGCCGCAGGCAGAATTCAAGAAGCTTCTGTTGCGTTGAAGCTTCTTCTTGCGGAGGATGAAACGGATGCAGAAATTCTTGCTAAACAGCTTGACGGCTTCAATATTATGAGACAGGACACCGAAGCGGGTATTGTTCAGGAAGCTGTAAACCGGATCGAAAACGATGACAGTCTGAAATATTCAAAGGTACTTGTTGTTGACGGTGATAACTGGCATGCAGGCGTTATAGGTATTGTGGCTTCAAAGCTTGTTGACAGATACGGCAAACCTGCGATAGTTATCGCAAAAGACGGCAGCGGTGAAGCAAAAGGCTCATGCAGAAGTATTGAAGGATTTTCTCTTTTTGATGCACTTTCTGATTCAAAAGATCTGCTTGTCCGTTTTGGCGGTCATACTCTTGCGGCAGGATTTTCCGTTTCAGATGATAAGATAGATGAATTCAGAAACAGAATAAATGAGTATGCGGAAAAATTGTCATTGTTTTATCCTGTGCTCAGGCTTGATTGTAAGCTTAACCCTACAACAATCAATATCGGGCTTATCGATACAATTTCTGCCCTTGAACCTTTCGGTGCAGAAAATCCTCAGCCTGTCTTCGGTCTTTATAAAGTTACGATCACAGGAATAAAGCCTCTGGGTGCGACCGGTAAACATATCCGATTGAGTTTTGAAAAAAAGCTTACTCAGTTCAGTGCCGTGTATTTCGGTATGTCTGCTGAAAGCTTCCCCTATGATATCGGCGATGTGGTCGATCTGGCTGTAACTGTTGATAAAAATGAGTTCAGAGGGGAAATTAAGCCCAATATTTACATAAAGGCTGTAAAGGATTCTGCCTTTACGGATGAAGATTACTTTGCAAGCGATTTACTTTACAATAAGATACGAAAAGGTATGAAAATAACGGAGGCTGAGCGTTTTTCAGCTTGTCCCGACAGAGCGTTTACCGCTGCCGTTTTCCGCTTTATTAAAAGCAAAAAGTCCTGCATTTTCACTGCAGAACAGATCGCAGTGCGATTAGGAGCAGGTTCAGCCATGACCTGTAAGGTACAGGTGACTCTTGATGCCTTGTGCGAGCTGAATCTTATAAAAAACGAAAACGGCTGTTACAGTGTAGTTGAAAATGCCGCAAAGGTATCCTTATCAAGCTCAAAGTTGCTCGAAAGGCTCGGTTATATCGAATAAAGAAGGTGTCATTATGCGTGAATCCGCTGTCAGTACAGGCAGAGAATTGTATGACAAACTGAGAAAAAAATTTAATAATGTCTTTTCCGAAGAGAGCATCGCTGTAATAGATAAAGCATTCAATCTTGCCAATGAGGCACACGGAGAACAGCGACGCAGATCAGGTGAGCCGTATATTATTCATCCTATTGCCGTTTCGACAATTCTGTTCGATGAACTGGGCATGGATATGCCTTCGGTTGCCGCAGCCATGCTTCACGATGTGGTTGAGGACACTGAGTATGAACTCAGTGATATAAAGGAGCTTTTCGGTGACGAGATAGCTCTTCTGGTTGACGGTGTGACAAAGATCAGCCGTGTGCAGATATCCAGCCGTGAAGAACAGCAGGCTGAAAACCTGAGAAAAATGCTTATTGCCATGTCTCAGGATATCCGAGTCATCATTATAAAGCTTGCCGACCGTGTTCATAATATACGCACACTGCAGTATGTTCCCGAGGAAAAACGCAGACTTACCGCTAAGGAGACACTTGAAATATACGCACCCATCGCCCACCGTTTGGGTATCAGAGCGTTCAAGGAAGAGCTTGAGGACAGATCTATCAGCTTTCTTGATCCTGTTGCGTATCATGATATTGAGACCCGTCTTGAGATTCAGAGTTCTCAGCGGCTTGAATTTCTCAAGCAGATACAGACCCGCATAACCGACCGTGTTCACGAAACTATCAAAGATGCGAAGGTTGACGGCAGAATCAAGAGCGTTCACGGAATATACCGAAAAATGTTTATCGGAGGCAAGAGCTTCGATCAGATATATGATATATATGCCATAAGAATTATTGTTGATACTGTAGTTGACTGTTATAACTGTCTGGGACTTGTTCACGACATGTTTCATTCCATTCCCGGCAGATTCAAGGATTATATCTCAAATCCGAAGCCTAATATGTATCAGTCTCTTCATACAACGCTTATCGGCGGTGAGGGCATCCCCTTTGAAGTTCAGATAAGAACATGGGATATGCACCGCAATGCTGAATACGGTATTGCTGCTCATTGGAAGTATAAAATGGGCAGAAATGACAGGGATGTTGATAAACGTCTTGTATGGATACGTCAGATGCTTGAAAGTCAGCAGGAGTCGGGTAACGCAGGCGATATTGTACAGGATATAAAAAGTGATCTCACTTCGGAAGAGGTCTTCGTTATCACGCCAAAGGGTACGGTTATATGTCTTCCGTTGGGCTCAACTGTAATAGACTTTGCCTATGCCATTCATTCGGCAGTGGGAAACAAAATGACAGGTGCCAAGGTTGACGGCAGGATAGTTCCCATTGATTACGAGGTCAAAACAGGTGAGATAGTTGAGATCCTTACATCTTCTCAGCAGGGAAAAGGTCCGAGCCGTGACTGGCTTAAAATAGTAAAGACGAGTGCCGCAAGATCCAAGATACGTTCATGGTTCAAGAAGGAAAAGCGTGACGAAAACATTGTTGCCGGCAAAGCTGAATTTGATCGTGAACTCAGAAAGATAAATGTCCGTCTTGACGACGAACAGTACATGCTGCTTCTTGAAACACTTACGGATAAGCAGCATCTTAATTCGGCTGACGATTTTTATGCGGCTATCGGATACGGCGGTATCAGCATTTCGAGGATAATGTCGCAGATACGTGACGAAGTCGCAAAGATAATGGCTGCTTCACAGCCTGTTCAAACGGAGATAAAACTCGTAAAGCCCAAGCGTTCCAGCGGTGACGGCGTTATAGTTGAAGGTATTGATAATTGCCTTGTAAAACTTTCAAAATGCTGCGGACCTATTCCCGGTGACGATATCGTGGGATTTATAACCCGTGGACACGGCGTATCGGTTCATAAGCGTGACTGTCCCAATGTTCCGAAAAATATCGAAAGCAGTGCTGAACCTGAAAGATGGCTGAAGGTATACTGGGAGAATACCGGTACACAGGGCTTCAATGCGACGCTTGCCATATCCTGCATAGACAGAATGTCCATGCTTGCCGATGTTTCGGTTGCTCTTGCAAATATGCACGTTATGATACACAATGTCAACACACGTGACCCCAAGGACGGAACATTTCTTATTTACATGACAATTTCGGTAAATAATGCTGAGCATCTTAAGGCGATCACATCAAAGCTTATGAAAATAAACGGAATACTGAAAATTGAACGATCAGGTTCATAGGGAGGAGTGTTGAAGATGGAAAAGAAAAAACTGTATCTTTCGGATACAGATAAGAAAATAGCAGGCGTGTGCGGCGGCATAGCCGAATATTTTGATATTGATTCAACGCTTGTAAGACTTTTGTTGGTTCTGTTTTCAATGATAGTCGGTTCGGGTGTGCTTGCGTATATTATCGCATGGCTCGTTATTCCGAAAAGACCCGATTACAGAAGCTATACGGATTATAATAACTTTAACGACTTTAATAACTTCAATAACGGAGGAAATCAATGAAAGCGGTAATTCAGCGTGTAAAATCATCATCGGTAAAGGTCGATAATGAAGTAGTAGGCTCTGTAGGGCACGGTTATCTCGTTCTTTTAGGCGTTATGGAGGGTGACACGAAAGCTCATGCAGAGATCATGGCGAACAAGACCTCTGCACTGCGTATCTTCTGCGATGAAAATGATAAGATGAATAAGTCCGTACTTGATATCGACGGTGAGATTCTCGTTGTATCTCAGTTTACTCTGTGTGCCGATGTAAAAAAGGGTAACAGACCTTCATTTACGCCGTCAGCCGATCCCGAAACGGCAAACGAGCTGTATGAATATTACATGGAATGCCTTAAAAAGAACGGTGTAAGAAAAGTTGAACATGGCATTTTTGCCGCTGAAATGGAAGTTTCCATTGTCAACGACGGACCTGTTACCATACTTTACGATACTGACATATGGCATGTTAAATAGGTGAAAGCATGATAAAAACTTTTGTTGCAGGCCCTGTTTCTGCAAACTGTTATATTTTAAAAGATGATGCAACAGGCGACGTTGCCGTGATTGACTGCGGCGAATGTACAAAAGAGATAGCTGATGCATTAAAAGGGGATACCGTTAAATATATACTCCTGACTCACGGTCATTTTGATCATATCAACGGTGTTTATGAATTGAAACGTCTTCACCCCGAAGCAAAGATTGCAATACATTCCCTTGATGCTCAGTGTCTCGGTGATGATCTTTTAAGTCTCGGCAGAGGCTTCGGAATAGCCTGTAATGAAAAAGCAGAAGCGGATATTCAGCTTTACGACAATGATACGCTGAAATTCGGTGACGGTGAGATAACCGTTCTTCATACTCCCGGACATACAACGGGCGGTGTGACATACAAATATAAGAACTTTCTTTTTACGGGAGATACGCTGTTTTGCCGCAGTGTCGGCAGAACTGATTTTCCCGGCGGAAGCTTCCCCGTGCTACATGCATCTGTCCACAGACTTTTTTCTCTTGAGGGTGATTATAAGGTCTTTCCGGGACATGAAGGCACAAGCACCCTTGAAATAGAGCGAAAACTTAACCCTTATATTAAATGGAGTAAAAAATGATACTTTCTGTTCTGAACCATGATTTCAGATACGAAACCGAAAATGTAATAAGAATATTTTTTCCCCTTGAAAAAATAAACACTATATACACACTGCCCGAAAGCGATTCGGATCATATAATAACCGAACGTTTTGTCAAGGACGGCAGTGTTTTTATGTCCTGTAAGGTAAGCTTTGCGGGAAAAATTTACAGCCGTGAAGTAAAAACGACTGCTGACGAAACTGAGCAGGAGCTTGTGCTCGCTCAGATGCTTTATAATATTTTTTCCGATATTTGCGATTATAAGCCCTCATGGGGTATCGTTACCGGCGTAAGACCTGCAAAACTTTTGAGAAATCTTATCCTTTCCGAGGGAGAGGAAAAAGCTGTTGAATATTTCAGAAACGGTCTTTATGTTTCAGAGGATAAAACAAGGCTTGCATTGAATGTTGCAGGTGCTCAGGAAAAGATAATTGCTTTGTCTGAGTCCAAGTCATATTCATTGTATGTATCAATACCTTTCTGTCCTACACGTTGCAGTTATTGCTCGTTCGTGTCTCATTCCATAAGTCAGGCAAAGAAGCTTATACCGGATTATATAAAACTTCTGGGACAGGAGCTTGAGGAGATATCCGCAATTGCGGACAGTCTGGGGCTTAAGCTTGAAACCGTATATTTCGGCGGCGGTACGCCCACATCTTTGCCCGAGGCTGAGCTTAAGGCTGTTACCGATGCGGTAAGCAGGTATTTTGATGTGTCAAAGATCCGTGAATATACCGTTGAAGCGGGCAGACCCGATACATTGAATGAAGAAAAGCTTAAAATTATGAAAAATGCAGGTGTTTCCAGAATAAGCATCAATCCTCAGACCTTTAACGGAGAAGTTCTGAAGGCTATCGGCAGAAATCACACTCCCGAAATGACCGAAAACGCATTTTATATGGCACGTGAGCTCGGCTTTGACAATATAAACATGGATTTTATTGCAGGCTTGCCCTCAGACACTTATGAGAGCTTCTGTATGAGCATTGATAAGGCGATTTCAATGAATCCCGAGAATATTACGGTTCATACTCTTGCACTGAAACGTGCCGCAAACATCGTTACGGGCGGTGAGCAGTCATCTGTAGTGAAATGCACCGATAAAATGCTTGCTTATTCCACATCTCAGCTCAATGAAAACGGATATTTTCCTTATTATATGTACCGTCAGAGCAAATCCGTGGGCAATAATGAAAATGTGGGATGGTGCAGGAATGATATGGAGTGCTTGTATAATATATATATGATGGAAGAAGTTCACACGGTTCTTGCCGCAGGCGGCGGTGCTGTCACAAGGCTCAGATCACCTTTTGAAAACAGGATCGAACGCATTTTTAACTTCAAATATCCCTATGAATACATAAACAGATTCAGCGAACAGTCCGAGCGTAAGAGAAAGATTGCTGAATTTTACAGGAGCCTCGGAATTTAATATAAACTGAAAGGAACGGTCATATCAAATGGGCGGACGCAAAAAACAATCTTTGCTTAACGGTGCACTTGTGCTCGTCATCGCAACCGCATTTGTCGAGATCATCGGTGTGCTGTATAAGATCCCGCTTACCGAGGTCATCGGCACGGTAGGAAGAGGTTATACGGGAACAGCGTACAATATCTATATTCCCGTATATAACATATCCATGGCAGGCTTACCTGTAGCCATATCCAAACTTGTATCTCAGAGTGTTGCTGAAGGACATTTTAACGACGTAAAAAAGATATTCAAGGTCGCATTCAGATTGTTCTTTGTAACAGGCTTGCTGGGTACGGTCGTACTTCTTGCTCTTGCATATCCTTATGTTATCGCAACGGATGCAAAGGGCTCATTGCCTTCTATAATAATGATAGCACCTGCTGTTTTTGTTTGTTGCGTAATGGCAACCTACAGAGGTTATTATTCGGGACTTCGCAATCAGAACCCCTCTGCAATTTCTCAGATGTGTGAAGTTGTGGGTAAGCTTGTTTTCGGTCTGGGACTTGCATGGGCTGTGCAGAAATACGGTATGAGCTGTTATGAGCAGGGGCTTTCCGTTTTCGGAACTGAGTGCAGTACAGCTGAGGAGGCAGTTCTCGCTCTTGCTCCTTATGCGGCTGCGGCTTCCATTTTCGGCGTAACCATGGGTGCCGTTACATCTCTTATATTCCTTATGATAAGACACAAGGTGGTCGGCGATAAGATAACGGCGGAAGAGCTGAATAACTCTCCACCTGCGAAGTCAGGCAAGGAAATCGCAAAAATGCTTGCCAAAATAGCTGTTCCCGTTGT